>JAPPKT010000106.1 GCA_028819675.1 Caldilineaceae bacterium
CAGCCCCCTTTGCCTGGGCTGCATGAACTTCGGCAGAAGAACCACGCCGGAAGACTCATATGACATTATCGACAGGTCGCTGGACGCTGGCCTTAACTTCCTGGACACCGCCAACGTCTACAGTCGCGGCCGCAGCGAAGAGATTACTGGCGAGGCCCTGAAGCGCAACGGCAGCCGCAGCCGCATCGTATTGGCCACCAAAGTACATGGCCGCATGGACGACGACGACCCCAACGCCGCCGGCAGCAGCCGCCGCCACATCATCGAACAGTGCGAAGCCAGCCTCAAACGCCTGCAGACCGACTACATCGACATCTATCAGATTCACCGGCCCCGCCCGGAAATAGCCATCGACGAGACCTTGCGCGCCCTCGACGATCTCGTGCGCTCCGGCAAAGTTCGCTATCTCGGCACCAGCACCTTCGCCGCCTGGCAGGTCGTGGAGTCCCTCTGGGCCGCCAAGGAGCTGGGCCTGAACCGCTTCGTATCCGAGCAGCCGCCCTATAACATCCTCGACCGGCGCATCGAACGCGAACTGATCCCGATGGCCCAGACCTACGGCATCGGCCTCATCCCATGGAGCCCGCTGGGCGGGGGCCTTCTGACCGGCAAGTATACGCGCAACCGGCCGGCCCCTGAAGGCGCCCGCTTTTCCGATACAACCCTTGAGGCGCGCCTGGCCCGACGCTATACCGATGGCGTCTTTGACGTGACCGAAGGCCTCCTGCCCCTGGCACAAGCCAAGGGTTGTACCTTGTCCCAGTTGGCCCTGGCCTGGTGTGCAGAGCAACCGGGCGTCACCAGTCCTATAATCGGCCCCCGCACGATGGAACAGTTGGAAGACAACCTCGGCGCCCTCGAAGTCGAAATCACAATAGAGGACCGACAGAGAATCGACGAGCTTGTCCCGCCCGGCCGCATGGTCAGCCCTTTCTACGAGGCCGACTTTGGCCCCAACCAACACCGTGCGACTGTTTAGCCTCGATTGACCGTACAGAGATGGGACTTAACAACGACCCAAACTGCCTATACACTGTAGACCGGATCTGATTTCGCAATCTGCAAGCCAGGGCGTTGAAAGAGATTCTCTACCCGCAAAGGATATGTTGATGGAGTACCGAAACTTCGGCCGCACCGGAATGAAGGTCAGCCCCCTTTGCCTGGGCTGTTGGAACTTCGGGGAGCGTACCTCCCCGGAAGACTCCTACGCAATCGTAGACCGTGCCTTGGACGCCGGTCTGAACTTCCTCGATACCGCAAACGTCTACGGCTGGGGCCGTAGCGAGGAAATCACCGGCGAGGCGCTGAAGAGAAACGGCAGCCGCAGCCGCATCGTACTCGCCACTAAATTCCACGGTAGAATGAATGACGACGACCCCAACGCCGCGGGGAGTAGCCGCCGCCACATAATCGAACAGTGCGAAGCCAGCCTCAAACGACTGCAGACAGATTACATCGACATCTACCAGACACACCGGCCCCGCCCTGACACCGCCATCGACGAGACTCTACGCGCCCTTGATGACCTGGTGCGGTCGGGCAAGGTCCGCTATCTCGGCAGCAGCACCTACGCAGCCTGGCAGTTCGTCGAGTCACTCTGGGTCGCCAAGGAGCTGGGCCTTAACCGCTTCGTTTCCGAACAACCGCCCTACCATATCCTCGACCGCCGTATCGAAAGAGGACTGGTCCCGATGGCCTTGACCTACGGCGTCGGTCTCATTCCCTGGAGCCCGCTCGCCGGCGGCCTTCTCACCGGCAAGTACACACGCGGCGGCGCCGCGCCGCAAGGGTCGCGCTACGCCACCGCTGAGGAGGGCCCGCCCAGTTCCCGCCGCCTCAACGACGACGTCTACCGCGTCAACGAGGGCCTTCTGCCGCTGGCAAACGCCAAGGGTTGTACCATTTCCCAGCTGGCCATCGCCTGGTGCGTTCACCAACCGGGAATCACCAGTCCAATCCTGGGCCCCCGTACGATGGAACAGTTGGAAGACAACCTCGGCGCACTCGACGTAACCGTCACCGATGAGGATCGCCGGCGTATCGACGAACTGGTCCCGCCGGGTCGCATGGTTAGCCCCTTCTACGAGGCAGACTTCGGTCCCAGCCAACATCGCTCTTTTGTCTGATCGACTTTTTCCGGGCTGGCGAGCCATCCAGGTGCTAGTATATGATATTTATTGCCAGAACGCGGTCGGGCAAGACAATCGCAGCCACTGATGCCTGGCTGAAGCGTTTCCAAGCTGATGGTCAAACTCTGATTCTCGCCTGATTCCATGAATGAATCCCAGTTGGAAGCTCTGCTATCGGAAGTAGCCGGCGGATCTATGACCATAGATGCCGCCCTCAACCGGCTGCGTGCATTGCCCTTCGAGACCCTCGAAGGCGTGGCGACCTTGGACCATCACCGCCTGCTCCGCACCGGCTTCCCGGAAGTCATCTACTGCGAGGGCAAGACCGCCGAGCAGGTCGCCTTGATATCCGAACGCCTGGCAGCCCAGTCTACCCGGCTACTCGGAACCCGCGCAACGGAGGCGCAGTTTGAAGCAGCCTCCCGGCGTGTGCCCGATCTGGCGTGGCATGAACAGGCGCGTTGTCTTTGGTTGGATCGCGAACCGGCCTCCGACTTGAAGACCGGCGTCATGGTCCTGTGCGCGGGCACGAGCGATCTGCCCGTCCTCGAGGAGGCCTCCTTAACCCTTAGGCTGATGGGGCATGACCCCCACAAGGTCACCGATGTGGGCGTCGCCGGACTTCATCGCCTTTTCCCTCACATCCCGGCCCTGCAACAGGCAAACGTCGTCATCGTTATCGCCGGCATGGAAGGCGCACTCGCATCGGTCGTGGCCGGGCTGACCCAGGCGCCGGTCATAGCGGTACCGACCAGCGTCGGCTATGGCGTCAACTTCGGCGGCGTCGCCGCCCTTCTTGCCATGCTCAACGGTTGCGCATCGGGAATGGCCGTGGTAAACATCGACAACGGCTACGGCGCGGCCCACATGGCCGCACTGATTAACGACAAGATCGAGAACAACTCCTCTTCTTCGACTAACGGAGTCGCGCCAGCCAGTTACGACGTGCGCACAGCAGCCGGACCCCTGTCAGGGCCAGAGTGACAAAATGAAACAATACGCAAGCCATACGACCCCACCAACCCTCACTGCCGAAACAGCCGCCAAACTGGACACGATGCGCGCAGCCCTGCGCGCCTACGGGTCGGTCATCGTCGCATACTCCGGTGGCGTCGACAGCGCCGTCGTCATGGCGGTCGCCTACCAGGAGTTGGGCGGAAGGTCCCTCACGGCAGGCGACGGCAACGGCGCGCTCGCCTGCATCGGCGTCTCGCCCAGCTACCCGGCCCGCGAAATGCGTGACGCAGTTGCACTCGCCGACGACATCGGTGTGCCCTACCGACTCGTCGAGACCGAGGAGTATCTCGACCCCAACTACGCCGCCAACCCCAACAACCGCTGCTACTTCTGTAAGTCGGAGCTTCACAATCGGCTCCACGAAATCCTTCAGCAGGAGGACTGGGGCATCGTCTGCGACGGCACAAACGCCAGCGACATGGGCGATGACCGTCCCGGCATGATTGCGGCGCGAGAGCGCGGCGTGCGCTCCCCTCTATTGGAGGCGGGCATCACCAAGCCCGAAGTCCGCGACATCGCTAGACACCTGGGCCTGCCGGTCTGGGACAAGCCCGCCATGGCCTGTCTTTCCTCCCGCGTGCCCCACGGCACTCCGATCGACCCGCAACTGCTCCGCCAGATCGAAGCCGCCGAAGACGTCCTCGTCGCCCTCGGTCTGCGCCAGTTCCGCGTCCGCCACCACGGCGAGATCGCCCGCCTCGAACTGCCGCCCGATGACTTTTCAACCGTCCTCGCTCACTTCGAAGACATCGACGCCGGCATCAAATCCGCCGGCTATCGCTATGTCACCCTCGACCTGGCCGGTTTCCGCAGCGGCGGCCTCAACGCAACCGCCAACGGCCACGCCGATACCACTCTCATATCCGTCGACGAACTGATGTCTTTTCGCCAGTAAACTGTTTTGCCCCACTAACCACTGACGTTCGACTACTCCCCGCAATGCCTGTCGCCTACCTCGACACCCCATCAGGAATCTCCGGCGATATTTTCCTCGGCTGCCTTGTAGACGCCGGCTGGCCGCTCGACTCACTCCACAAAACCGTCGACAGCCTGAACCTTCCCTTTGGCAGTTGGAGCATTAAAACCCAACCGGCAATGCAAAGAGGAATCCGGGCCACGCGCGTTGACGTCGACGTAAGTGACGAGACCGCCGAACGCCATCTGGCCGACGTGCTGAAGATTATCGACGCTGCAACACTGCCTGCCGAGGTCAAGCGCCGCGCCGGCGCCGTCTTCACCCGTTTGGCCGAGGCCGAAGCGCACATCCACGGCACGACAACCGAAGCCGTCCACTTTCACGAAGTCGGCGCCCTCGACGCCATCATCGACATCGTCGGCGTCTGCGCCGGACTGCATGAGCTCGCCGTCGATACTCTTTACGCCTCCCCGCTCCCGCTTGGTGCAGGTTGGGCCAATTCAATGCACGGCCGCATCCCCCTGCCAGCGCCGGCCACTCTCGAACTGCTGGCCGCCGTCAACGCGCCTACAGTTCCCGCGCCTGGCCCCGGCGAGCTGGTGACACCAACCGGCGCCGCGCTCCTGGCAGAGCTGGCGCTTTTCCGTCAACCGGAAATTCGTCTGAGCACTATCGGCTACGGCGCCGGTCAAAAGCAGTTCGACTGGCCCAACGTCGCAAGAATCTGGCTGGGAGACGAACTGGCCGAAAAGCCGAATCTGAACACCCGCGAACCCACCGAGTCTCTCCTCGTGCTCGAGACCAACATCGATGACATGAATCCGGAGCTCTACGAACCCGTGCAGCGCCGCCTCTTCGACGCCGGCGCCCTCGACGTCTGGACAACAGCCATCGGAATGAAGAAAGCCCGACCTGGCACGCTTCTCAAAGTCCTCGCCGCGCCTGCCGATGAATCAAATCTCGCCTCGCTCCTCCTGCGCGAAACAACCACGCTCGGCGTCCGCGTATATCCAGTACGCCGCCACGTAGCCGAACGCGCTTTGAAGACAGTCGCGACCTCCTTTGGCCCTGTACGGGTCAAGGTGAAACGCGTCGAAGGCGAGGTCGTCGGCGCCAAACCCGAGTTCGAGGACTGTCAAGCCCTGGCCGAAGCCACCGGCAAGCCACTGCCTACCGTGTATGCCGCCGCGCTCGCAGCCGCTTCGCCTCTGGTCGACTCCAACTCCGGTCCCGACGGCTGAGAGGAAGGAAGCGAAGTTGCCTGCTATGGAGAAGTTCGTGCCAAAGGTGGCGCCAGTCGTCCTGCGTCGGCGAGAAGAATTGGAAATCCTTGCCTTCCGCCATCCCCGCGGCGGTACGCAGCTGGTTAAGGGAACGTGGGAATACGGCGAAAGCGGGGAAGATGCCTCGCTGCGCGAACTGGCCGAGGAATCCGGCATTGACAACGCTAGCGTTGTCAAAGCCCTCGGCCAGCTCTCCTTCAGAGGCATCAGACAGCACTGGCACTTCTATCTGTGCCATGTTCCAGGTGATTTGCCCGATAGCTGGTCCTTCTTTACCCAGGATGGCGGCGGGCACCTGTTCGACTTCTTCTGGCACGGGCTCAATGAGCCGCCTGGCCGCGGCTGGCACGCCGACTTTCGACGCGCCCTGTTCTTCCTCCGCCGGCGATTTCAGGAAGAAGAACAGCTATGATGTCAAAGTCAGACCATTTCAAGGAGATATCTCATGATTCAGCAACGACCCTTCGGCCGCACTGGCCACAACAGCACCGTAACGCTCTTCGGCGCCGCCGCCATCGGCCGCGTCACCCAAGCCGACGCCGACCGCACCATGGAGCTGCTGCTCGACTACGGCGTCAATCACATCGACACCGCCGCCAGCTACGGCGATGCCGAGCTCCTTCTCGGTCCCTGGCTCGAAAAGCACCGCGACCGCTTCTTCTTGGCCACCAAGACCAACGAACGCGAATATGACACAGCCAAGGCCCAAATCCAACTTTCCCTGGAGCGGATGCGAGTCGACCACATCGACCTCATCCAATTCCACAACCTGGGTCACCCCGACGACTGGGACACCGCCATGGGCGAAAACGGGGCCCTCGAAGCCGCCAAAGAGGCCCGTGACCAGGGGCTCGTAAAACACATCGGCGTCACCGGCCACGGCCTCAAAATCGCGGCCTTCCACAACCGCAGCCTTCAGGCCTTCGACTTCGACTCCATCCTGCTACCTTGGAACATCCAGATGAAGCAGAACCCTCAGTACGCCTCAGACTTTGACCGCGTCGTCGGTCTTGCCCGCGAGAGGGGCATCGCCGTGCAGGTCATCAAGTCGCTTCTTCGCGGCCCCTGGGGAACTACGCCCAAAAACCGCACAACCTGGTACCAGCCCCTGGAGAACCAACCGGACATCGACCGCGCCGTTCACTGGATTCTAGCCCAGGGCGATCTGTTCCTGAACACGCCAGGTGATATCAACCTGCTGCCCCATGTCCTTGACGCCGCCAGCCGCTTCAACGGCCACGGCCCCAGCGACGAAGAGATGGCCGCCATGGTCGCCGAACAGAGTATGACGCCGTTGTTCGCCTGACCGCGACGGCGAAGCACTGCTCTCGCCCGCCGAATCCGCGGCCCGATGCGTCAGATCTACCTGCTACTCTACCGGCTCCTCTACAACGAGCTGGCCTGGGGCTATGACACAGTGAGCTGGGCCGTCAGCCTCGGCCGCTGGCATGACTGGCGCCGCGCTGCTCTCCCCTATGTCCGCGGAGATCGTATCCTCGAAGTTGGTTTCGGGACCGGCGCGCTGCTGCCCCTCCTTTTGAGCGGGCAGCGCCGCGTCATCGGCATCGAACCCTCCGCCGCCATGCAGCGATTGACAGTGGCAAAGCTCAACACCCGGGAAAGGGAACTCCCCCTCGTCCAGGGCACCGCGCAGAAGCTGCCCTTCGCCGGCGCCGCCTTCGACACGATCGTCTGCGCCTTCCCGGCATCCTACATCCTCGATCCCCGAACGCACCGGGAATTCGCTCGCTGTCTCCGTCCCGGAGGACGGACCGTCATAGTCGAAGTCACCCTGGCCGAGCCCGGTCCACTGCTCAACTTGCTTTACGAACTGGTCTTTCCAGCCACGGCTGACACCTTCCAAAGAGTCAACGAGGCGGTTCGCGACGCAGGCTTCAGCCGTGAGGAGCATGTCGTCGGAGACGGGAGAGTCCGTCCCCTCGTCGTCGTCGCCGAAAAGCTGGCAGCAGAATGACCCCGCCCAGCGTCCATGCCAGCTTTCCGGACGGGCTGTCCCCATATTGGCGCCAGACCGCGAGCGGCTCTGCCTTTCTGCAAACCCGGGCCTCCGGTCTTCTCCTCGGCAACCATCGAGCATCGAGTCAGGACTACACAAACGCTCAGATCGACGACTACCACGCGCTCCCCCGGCAAGACTTTCCCTGGCGCCCCCCGCTCCGCCTGTCGGTACGGGCTCGCTTCTCACATAACAGTGGTCGCCTCACCGGAACTGCCGGTTTCGGATTCTGGAACCACCCGCTTCGCCTGGCCCGCCCGCGCAGTCTCGCACTGCCTCAAGCCCTCTGGTTCTTCTACGCCGGCCCGGATTCCGACATGCCCCAGGCGATGAACCAACCGGGTTGGGGATGGAAGGCCTCGACAATCGACACCCGTACCAGCCGCTTCCTGGCCAGAGCGCCGCTCTTCGCCCTCACCACGCCTCTCCTTCGCGCCCCCCGCCTCTATCGCAGCCTGTGGCCCTCCGTCCAAAAAGCAGCCGGTATCGCCGAGCAGCTCGTTCCCACGTCCATGGCAGAATGGCACATCTACACCATCGACTGGCAGCGCACTCGCGTCTGTCTCTATCTGGATGGAAGACTGCTCTTGGAATCAGACCACGTACCCGCCGGTCCGCTGGGGCTGGTCATCTGGATCGATAACCAGTTCCTGCAGTTTGCCCCCTGGGGTCGCATCCGCTGGGGTCTCGTGACAAAGGAAGAGGCCCAGTGGCTGGAAATCGACTGGCTGGCCGTCGAGTAAGTGGCTAAGTCGCCCCTGAATCGCACTGTTCAAAGGGTTAACAATTTGAACCCTTCACCACCTGCGCAAAGTTGCCCGTTAACCGAACTGAACTTTCGATGAGTCCGCCATGCTTGCGCCCGTCACCCGGTGCGTCTCCACCGTCTGCGGATTCAGCCGGTGACCCGTCCCAGGCTCCTGCGACAGGATCAGATGACCCTCCTCGATCCGCTCCGCGGGAGAGAGCAGCGCAGAACGCCAGTCGACTTCGCCCCAGGCATATTCCAGAATATAGAAGTTGGACCAGGTAGAAGCCGCCTGCGCCGTTGCTGCCGTCGAGAGCGGCCCCGCTGGGTTATGTGGTGCCACCAGGACCTGCCGCATACGCGCCGCCGCCGCGATCTCGTTCAGCTCCAGGATGCCGCCGCAATGCTTCACGTCCGGCATGATGACGTCCACACAGCGCTCCGCCGTAAAGGGCAAAAAGCCTTCGATGCCGTAGACACTCTCCGCCGATGCAATCGGCTGTGGGACCGCGCCTGCCACCGCGGCCAGTCCCTCCGTGTCCCTATGCGTAACCGGCTCCTCATACCAGAACAGATTGAACTCCGCCAGCTCATGACCCACCACAACCGCCTCCGAGACCTCCATCCGGCTGTGACAGTCAACCGCCAGCT
>JAPPKT010000660.1 GCA_028819675.1 Caldilineaceae bacterium
GGGGGGGGGCCCCCCCCCCCCCAACGCCCCCGGCCAACAACATGCCTCGTCGACCTGGTGTCGACATTGGTGACGGGTGCCCAATCGAAAGTGTCTAGCCAGACCACGTCCCGCCAGTCCCCGAGCCAATCTCACTCTGACAAAACCGCAGCACTCTCTCCTCGCTCTTCAGCCTGCACTGCGTCTCGCCCAAAGACGCTAAACAGCGCCAGCCACCGCTGGCACTGATTCCCCGCCAGACTGTTCCCACCCCAAATCTGGGATGCACCCGACTCTTCCGCCTCCGTTCACGAGACCTGTCCCAATGTGATATAGTTGCACCCAATTCACGCAAAAAGCCCGTCGCTGTGGTGGCAGCACGGGCGGTGATCCAGGAGCTGAGGACTCATAGATGCCCCATAGTTTAACGCACCAAAATATTTTCGCAAGTCCGAATTAATCTGAAGAGGCAGGCTGGCGCGTGTCGAATCCGACCAGCACTGCTTAGGCGCGGCCCATCACCAACAGGAGAGGTTAACATGAGGCAATCCCTCGGCATCCTCGCGCTGCTCGCTTCTGTCCTGGTCACGCCTCTCATTCTTCGTGCCCAGAGTTCAGACAGGCCGCCGGCGCCCAGACTGAGTGTCAACGAGGAGAACAGTTCGATCGACGTCAGTTGGGTTCCCATCGAAGACGCGCTTAGGTATCAGCTGTGGGTATGGGAGTCGAATTCGTGGAGTCGGTTGGACGACGACGACCTGACCGGTACCAGTTTTACACACGTGGACCGAGACCTCGGCGTACAGTACTGGTATACCTATCGCGCCGTCTTCTCGTCAGGAACGAGCAACTGGTCCCAATACGGCTCGGCAGTACTCGGGCTGTCTCCTGCCGCACCGGTCCTGACCGCAACGCTTGACGGCAATGCAGTCTCAATAAACTGGAATGCAGTCGAACAGGCGGTCCGGTATCAGCTGTGGATATGGGAATCGGGTTCGTGGCGGGTTCTCGCCCCTGCTCTCACACAGACGAATTTCAGGCATACCATGATCGAGCCAGGCACTACCTATCACTTCACTATGAAGGCCCAGGACTCAGCCGGCAGAAGCAGCGACTGGTCTGAATATGTTTCAGTCCAGGTCCCGACGAACGTTGTCCCCGAAACGCCGACCGCGACGCCGACGCCAGACCCGAATGCCACCGTTACCCCGACGGCGACCGCGACACCCACGCCAACAGCCACGACGGAGCAGGCCTCGACCGGCCTATCTGGCATCATAATCGCGCCGGAGAACCGCTGCACAACCTACGATTCAGACGACTATCCCTATCCGCAAAGTGTCGAGCAGGAAATCGTCGACGCGATGGGCGGGCGCATATACGGGCCGTACACCGGCACCTACTATGACAACACACGCCAGACCGATATCGAGCATATCGTGGCCCGCAGCGAAGCCCACGACAGCGGCCTGTGCGCGGCCAGCGCAAACACCAAAAGCGCGTTTGCTCGCGACCTCCTGAATCTGACTCTGGCCAGCCCCAGCGTGAACAGGCGTCAGAAAGTCGCCAAAGACGTGGCCGAGTGGCTGCCGTCTCTCAACCGCTGCTGGTATGTCTATCGTGTCGTATCGGTGAAACGCAAGTACAATCTCACCATGGACCAGGCCGAGGCCTCAAAGGCGCAGGAGGTCCTCGCGAGCTGCACTTCGACTTCGATGATATTCATCGAACGCACCGCGACCGCGACACCTACACCGACCCCCACTTTGTCATCGACCGGTCCCACGCCGACGCCCACGCCGACCGTCGACGCCCTCGGCATGTGGGACAGCAACGGCAACGGCCGCATCACCTGCGCCGAAGCGCGGGAGCACGGCATTCCCACTCCCATCAACTCAGACCATCCCGCCTACCCGTACATGGACGACCGCGACAATGACGGCATGGTCTGCGAGTAACCATGCAGTCCAAGGAGTTACACTAATCGAATCCTGACTATCATCACCTCTCATCGTGCTGGCGCGTCCGTAACACGCCTGACTGAGGGCCAACATCAAGCCCGCACACGTCCCCGCCATCCCCGCGCTCAGCGTAGGGGCAGGCTTGTGCCTGCCCTGCAGGCCCCACCTCAATAATACTTGCTGTACCCCAGCGCCGGCCGGTAATTCATCGTCTCATCCGCTGACGGCCACGCCACGTCGTAGCCCGCCGGCGGCTGATAGGGGAAGGGGACCTCATCGCGCCCGTAGCTGCTCTCCTTCCGCAGATCGATGGCGTGCATCATCAGTCGCAGACGGTCATCGATCCAGCTCTGGGGCACCGTCTGACCCGGCCTGAGGTACGACCCCTCCGACCTGGATTCACCCTGGCGCGCCGCCGCGCTCAGAGAATGGAACGCATAGTAGAGCGTGCGCCGCAAGCTGTTGGCGCTGTTCCGCCTGGAGCCATGCACCAACTTGACATTGTGAAACAGCACGTCACCCGCCTTGACCGGCAGTTCAATCAGGCCGGGATAGCCAAAGCCCTGCGCTCTCACCTCCTCTCCGGACAGATTCAGCTTATGGCTGCCCGGCGCCGCCAGCAGGCAGCCGTTCTCCGGTGTGGCGTCGTCCAGATAGTAGTCGACGTTGAAAACCATCTCCATTACATCCGGTTGGCTGGGATCACCGTCGCAATGGACCGGGACCTCCTTGCCGTTTCCCGGCACCTTGAAGACAAACGCCTCCGCCTCACAGATGAAGTCATCCCCCAGCAGCCGCTGCACCACCTGCAGGACCAGAGGATGCGCCAGCAGCTTGATAAAAGAGTTGTTCCTGGCCTTTGGGAAGACATACTGCACACGGTGGAATACAACCTCACCCGTATCCGGCAGCGCATCAAAGAAGTAGTCGCTCTCGGGTTCCTTGCCCTCATAGCCCTCTTCAATGATATGGGCCGAATCTTCCTGCAAGACCGCCAGCTCTTCAGGGCAAATCGCCTGCGGCAACAGGACGTACCCGTCCCGATCAAAATTGGCAACGATTTCATCGATGTTCATTCAGTTTTCCCTGACCTGGGCGAAAGCTTAAGTGTCTCCCGTCTGACGCCGAGATGATTCTCTTGGTCTACCCGATGGGGTCGTACCTGTCTGAGGCCTGTTAGCCTCTGTCAGAAAAGCAGTATGCGGGGGCACATTGCGGCTTTTCCGCGAGGAACCGCAATGTCACGCCAATTGAATCCGCTACGCCACTGCTGTTCTTCGCGACCCTTCGCGTAAGTTCGCGGATAGACAAGCTTCTATAAAATGATATCCCTGTCCAGGCAACCGTCAACGAGCCGTCCTTGAAGGTGCGATAATCAAAAAGGGGTTAACATTGATTCCCTTCCGAAAGCATCAAAGCTCAGTCCTCGCCGTAGTCAAGAACGATCTGCAAAACATCCTGCGGTCGCTTATCGATCATCTCGTAAGCCGCCGCAGCACCCTCTAGGTCGACCACATCCGTGATCAACCCCTCCAAATTCAGCTTGGGCATCAATGACAGCACCGCCTTCATGCGTCGCGCGGCCGTCCACCGATGCGACAGCTCAGGGCTGATGCCGGCTATCTGCGATGAGATCAACTGAATGCGATTGTGGTGGAACTCCGCGCCAGGGTAGACGTTGGCCAGCGCGCCCGCATACCACGACATCACGATCACCTTGCCGTTGTAACAAACAGTGCGGATCGCCTCGTTCAGAGCCCGATCACTCGCCGAAAACTCGAACACCACGTCCGCACCGCGATCGTCCGTCAACTCCCGCACCGCCAACGCGATGTCCCTTTCCTCGCCCGCATTGAAGACGAGATCCGCGCCGCTTACCCGCTTGGAAATCTCCAGCCGCTTCTCGATCAGGTCAACCGCGATCACCGGCGACGCGCCCGACAGCTTGGCCCACTGCACCGTCAACTGCCCCAGGACACCCTGGCCAAAGACCACCACGCACTCTCCCAAATGCAGGTCCGCGTCCAATATGCCGTTGAAAGTAGTGTTCAGGACGGCCGTGAGCACACCTGCCCTCGGATCAAGTCCCTTCGGCAGCTTGGACACCGAACCCGCCGGCAGCACGTGCGCCGACTGGTGCGGGGCAAAACTGAAGACGACGTCGCCTTCTGCAAACTCTGTCACATCTCTCCCCACTGCCGTGATCACACCAACGCAAGCATACCCGTAGCGCAAGGGGTATTCCCACTCAGGCTCGTCAGACTCCACGAACAGCCGTCGGCGACGGTCCTGCTTCCGTCGCCACATCGGCGCGTCGCCGCGATACACGTTCATCTCTGTCCCATGACTGATGCCCGAGTACAGCGAGCGCATCGCCATCTCCCCCGCGCCCGGTTCCGCAAGCTCATCCTCGACCACAGTTACCTGTCGCGGCCCAGTGATTTCAACAGCCTTGATCTTGATCACTTTCCTGCCCGCCTCTCCCCTACTGCTCCATATCGTTCACAACCTCAAATCCCAGCAATTGCCCCAAATCCTCAATCTCATCCACCCAGTCCCCGTAAAACAGGAGTCTGTGGCCCCCCGGCGTCAGCGGGTGCTCCGCCTTCATACAGTTCCGCAGCAGCCGCTTGGCATCAGCCACCCGGATCGCCACCGACGTCCGGCAGTCCCGCTGCGGATTCACATTGCTGTCAATCACTCCGGTAAAGACATACATGCGGTCGAACGGCACATACTGGGCGATCGTCACCGTCTGCCCCACCTCCATCTGCACGTTCACACACGTGCTCCGGTACAACCCTTGGTGATTGCGAAAAGCGTATTCCTCCGCATCCTCGCTGTCCCATCCCCCCAGCCTCGTCGCGCTGAAGTCGTGGGACATCCCGATCAGATTCCGCCCCGTATCAATATGAATATGTCCGATAAAGCCCGGCCGGTCCGCCAGATACCCGATCAGCAACTGCGTGATCGTACTCGACAGGTCCAGCTGGCAGATCCCGGCCAGCCCCTCGTCGTTCAGCATCGAAAACGCCAAACACGGCAGCGGATACGGCCCGCTCCCCATACAGATGCCGTGCTCGGTGATGCCCTGAGCCTCCTCCTCCGCCAGAATCTGCTTGATCCCCAGGTACAGCTTGCACGATTCGACCACGTCCTCCCTCGTCGGCTCGACCACATCCGTGGCCCCCGTAATCCTACTCTGCGCCAGCGCCTCCGCAGCCCCGGCATCGGCGTTCTGGTAGGCCGCGATCAGCCGCTGAGGAGGGATATCCTTGATCTCAAGCCCCAGCCTCTCCTTCGCCTGCCTGATAAAGCCGTCGCTCAACGGCGTCAGGTCGGAAAAGAGATGGATCCCGCCCCACCCTTCTTCGAACCATCTGCGGCTCGACTCCACCTGCTTCGGCGTGTGCGACTGCTGGTACAGCACCTTCGACTGCCGCATCTTGTGAATAGCCTTCAACACGCCAATCTTCTTCCCCACGTCCGCGAAATCCGATGAAAGCACCGGAATCACGTTGCTTTTGCCCTTCACCGGCACGAAATTGTGCAGCCAGGCCAGCGGCGAAAGCGGCGCCTCCGTCGGGTTGAACATCACCGTCGGCTTGCCCCAGCTCGCAATCTCCTTCTGCATAACATTCGGAAACAGGCCCAGAATGAAAACAAGGACACCGTCCTCGTCCTGCACCTTCGCAGCCGTGTCTACCAACTCCCCACGCGTCCGCACCAGCGTCTGGCCCGTAAATTCCACCTCCCGCCCGTATGCCTTCAGCTCCTCTCTGTAACGCGCGGCCAGGTTTTCGTGGCTGAACGAACCCTGATAGATCGGCCACTCTTCGTTCTCATCACCGGGAAAGCTGTCGCCTTTTGGCCTGCCCAGAAACAGTGTTCGAATTCTCGTCTTTTTCACAACAAACCCCTTTTGGAAACCCGCCGCTGCATCAAGTCGCCTGAAATTGATTTCGGGAGTGGCTCGCCATGCCCGTATCGGCCGGCGTGAAACTCCGGTACCATTAGGCCGCAGACTGCTCCTCTGCGCGCAGCACGGCAATAAAGTACGCCCCAACCCCAACAACAATCAGACCCAGTACAAGCCCCAACGGCAGGTAGCCCACCGCCTGCAGCTCCGCAGCCGCGGCCGCGATCAAATCGGCGCTCGGTTCACAGTCGGCCAGCTTCTCCCCTTCCGGCCACGGGCCCAGCGGCCAGCCTTCACTGTTGCCGAACGGCATCGGCTCCCACTGCCATCCGGACGGCCACGGCTCCCCCTCGCCCGGCGTGGTCACACACATGCGGCGCAGCGCGCGCACGTTCTGCAGCTGCGACGCCCGCGTCGCCGCGGTGACGACGAAGTAGGCCGCGACCACGCCGACACCGATAGCCCAGTTACGCAGAATCCCGCGAAACCTGACCACGGGGAGCTTCAGGATCACACAAAGCAGAAAGACCGCCGAGACCACAAGACCCAGCATCCAGTCCTCCACCCGGTCGCCCTGCCCCAGAATCCAGGGCGGCAGAAAGACGGCTACAAACAGGAACATGTAGAGTCCGTTCAAAATGGCCATCCCCAATACAATCATCTGTACCTTGGCGTTCCGCCACCAGGCCAGCGGCGCAACTGTGACAAAAAGAATATTGAAGTGGTCGATAAAGGCCATGCTTGGAATGCCCAGCGCCGCGCCCAGGCTCAGCTGCAGGTCGAACGCGTCGTTGCGCGCCGCACCCCCATCCAGGCCGAGGCCGAACGTGTAAATGGTGAACTCATATCCCGGATATCCAAAGGCTAAGGCCAGCCACAAAAGTGTCAGGAGAACATTCGCGGTGATGAGTCTGATGACTGTCACTCTAGGCATATTTGATTCTTTCCCTTGAGTCGTTCAAAAAATGGATGCCTCTCTTCCCCGCCGCGGCCCTGCTTGTTGCGTAACGAAATACGGTAGTACAATTCTCCTACACTTATAGCCCACCAACGAAGGCGGCACCATGAAAGTAACCCACGCGCAGAAACTCGAACTCTACGAAAAGGGATATGTGCAGATTCCGGGTGCTGTCCCACGCGTGATGGTCGACGCCGCAGTCAGAGCCATCAACCACTCTTTTGGCAAAGGTATTGATCCGGCGCAGATGATCACGTTTCAATCACAGTCATTCTGCCCGGAGTTGCAGAACGCCTCAGAAATCACCGATCTTTACAACAAGACGCCCGTAAAACAGTTGGCAGAGTCAATGATCGGCGCCGGGAAGATAAGTCCGGTTGAACACGGCCAGATAGCAGTTCGTTTTCCCCTAACGGACGATCCGCCGCCCGCGCTGCGTCCCCATCTCGACGGGCTCTACTCGCCCCACAACGGCGTCCCCGCCGGCGAACTGCAAAGATTCACCATGCTGGTCGGCATTGCACTAAGCGACGTGCCCTCCGATTACGCCGGAAATCTGGGCGTCTGGCCCGGCACCCATCATCTCTACGCACAATACTTTTGCCAGAACGGCTATGACATCCTTCTGCGCCGCGGCGCAGAAGGCATGCCTCCCATAGACTTGCCCCGCCCCCAAATGCTGACCGCTCGCGCCGGCGACGCCTTTTTCGTGCATTACCAGATTGCCCACTGCGCCTCGCCTAATGTCTCACCCCACCCGCGCTATGCCATCTACTTTCGCCTGCGACACGTCAACCTCCAGGACCAACTCTACGAGGCCCTGACCGATGTCTGGCTCGAGTGGGACGGAATGCGCGAAATCGTCGCTCAGCACGGAGAACCCGTTCCGACTTCCTAGCTTACTCGTCCTCCATCTCCAGCTGCCCGGCCCTCTCCATCGCCGCCCAATAGGCGTGGTCCGCGCTGTTCACAAGCGTGTTTTCCAGGCTGCGCTTGATCAACTCCCCCTCGGCCGAATGCGCGCCCGCCGTATGCGCCACCGCCTCCGGCAGCCCCACCGTCAACGCCACGTGCACCCCGTAGACCGAATGCCGGATCGACGGAAACCCCGCCGCGCCCACGTCGTTCTGCCAGCGCGCCTGGTTCCGCGGGCTGAACTCAAACGGCTTGCCCACGTCATGGCACAGCGCACACGCCCACAGCAGGTCCCTGTCGATCCCGATATCCCCATGCACCGCTTCCAGACCGTCGGCAAGCCCCTGGGCCATGCGCGCAACGCCGCGCAAATGCTCCGCCTGCGTACCGTCCTTCAACGCCGGCGAGTCCGGCACACCCGACCCCCGAATCTGGTCGATGCGCGTAAACTCCGACTCTGACAGCGCAAACGCCCACGCCTCGATCACCTTCCCCCGCAGCTCTTCATCCTTGATCTCATTGACCTCCGGCAGGCTCTCACTCACACCCCGGCGCAGTTCATCCATCGATGCCATGCGTCTCTCTCCTCTCTTTAGAGCAAAACGTTGGGCTGCCTGGCAATTCTAAGCTTCCACAGCAACAGGTTCTTCCCTCGCCAGAACCTGTGTCGAGGCGTTGGGAAATATGGCAACCGTGACGTCCGCGGGCAGCCTGGCCGCTAACTGGTCGATCAGTGTCTGCCAGTCCCGGTAGAGGAGGTCGCCGCCGTGCTTAACCGCAAACTCCGCCGCCTGGAAATGCTCTGAGACAATGAGTAGGCTTTCCCGCCCATTGACCACCGCCTTCGGATCAGGCGTAGCATCGGCCGCATCTCTTCGCTTCAGGTACTGCTCCCAGGGCAACTGCTGATGCAATCCATGATAGGAGATTCCGTCGCAGGCCGCGTTAAGAACGACCTTATACGGCTCCCCCTCAAAATAGGGCAGCGGCCACAGCGCCTTCGACCCCTGCACCGGATCCGCATCC
>JAPPKT010000399.1 GCA_028819675.1 Caldilineaceae bacterium
ATTAAAACTGCGCGTGGTTGGGGTGCGGGTGTTAAGCCTTTTATTTTTGGCCACCCAAGCCCGGGTCGCGCCCTATCTGTCCATCGAGCGCACGTTTCTTCTTTTGTGGCTGTTTCAGGTGACGCGGCAGGGGTATCAACCATCCATGCACTGTCAGGAGAAACTGATGCGACGTCTGCCATTCCACCTTCTTGTCACAGTATTCCTGGTCCTGAGCGCCTGTGTTGCCCAGCCGGCCGCGGTTTCCTCGCCGCCGGACAGCACTGCCGCAGACACAGCCGCAGCGGCCGTGCCACCGGTTCAGAATCTGCAGGACGGCTGCGTCGAACTGTACGACCCGGCGATAGACTACTTTCCACAGAAGCTGTCAGTTGCCTATGCCTCCGGCTTCGCTGTCGAATATCACAACAACTACAAGATCGTTACCGTAACCAATCCGTGGCAGGGGGCGCAGGAGAGTTTCCGCTATGTGCTTCTCCAGTGCGGCACGCCGGCTCCTCAGGACGTTGAAGGCGAAGTAATCGAAGTGCCGGTAAGTAACATCATTGCCATGTCGACCACCTACCTTCCGACGCTGGAAGACCTCGGTCTGATAGACAGGCTGATCGGGTTGGACAGCTACATGTGGACGACCAACCCTGCGGTGCGTGCGCGCATCGAGTCCGGAGAGATCGCAGAAATCGGCGGCGGCGCTGCCGTCAACGTGGAGTTGACGCTCGATCTGGATCCTGCCCTGGTCATGACCTACGGTACCGGCTTCTCCGACTTTGACACCCATCCCGTGCTGATGGAGGCTGGGATTCCGGTCGCGCTCAACGGTGACTTTGTTGAACAGAGCCCGCTGGGTCGGGCAGAGTGGATGAAGTTCATAGCCATGTTCTTCAACCGTGAAGCCGGCGCCGCAGCGCAGTTCGATATCGTCGCGACCGAATATAACGCTGTAGCCGAACTGACGGCAACGCTTGCCGAGCGGCCTTCGGTGTTGATCGGGAGCGTCTACAACGGCACCTGGTATGTCTCGGGCGGCGGAAGCTACATGGCCAAACTGCTGGCCGACGCCGGCGCCGCCTACCTCTGGTCGGGAGAAGGGGACGTCGGTGCCCTTCCGCTCGACTTCGAGTCGGTCTACGCTGTGGCGGCGGACGCTGAATTCTGGCTCAACCCGGACAACTCTTTCTGGCTCACCGTCGACGACGTGCTCGAAAGCGATCCCCGCTACGGCGACTTTGCGCCGCTCAAACAGGGCCAGCTATTCAACAACAATGCCAGGGTGAACGAAAATGGGGGCAACGCCTACTACGAAGAGGGCGCAGCCCATCCCGAAAAGGTGTTGAAGGACCTTGTAAAGATTCTTCACCCGCATCTTTTGCCGGAACACGAACTCAGGTTTTACCAGCAGGTTCAGTAACCGATTTTTCGTCGTGACCGGAGAGTGACAGGCCCGGTCGGTGAGTGATTGGAGGCACGGGAGCTCCGTGAAAGCAGGTCTTACCGGCATAGCGGTCGCATTCCAATTCCTGACCATCGTGCCGCCGCTCCTGCGTCGCCCGCTGGCGCCAGACGAGTTGGGGAGATCAGTCACCTTCTTCCCCCTCGTCGGCCTCCTGATCGGGCTGCTGCTGTTCGGGCTGCATAGCGTTCTGTCAGCCATCTTCCCGGACCTGCTGGCGGCCGCGATTCTGCTCGGTGTCTGGACCCTATGCAGCGGCGCCCTGCATTTCGACGGCCTTTTGGATACTGTGGACGGCCTCCTGGGCGGTCGTGATGCAGAAGATCGAATGCGTATCCTGCGCGATGCGCGCGTCGGTTCGTTTGCCGTCGCAGCCGGAGGCATGGTGCTTCTGCTGAAGTTCGCTGCGATCGGAAACATCGGGGCAGCCGGCGCACTCGTCGTCGCGCCGGTCGCGGGCCGATGGCTGACCAGCATGGCTGTCGTTCTCTTCTCGTATGCTCGCCCTGCCGGTCTGGGCCGGGACATGAAGGACAATGCTGGCTGGCCTCAGGCCGCTGGAGCGACGGCAATTGCCGCCGCGACACTAGGATTCCTGGCGCCGTCTGTGGGCATCGCGGCCACCGGCGCAACCGTGGTCCTGGCCTGCATCAGCGCCTGGATTCTTGTCAGTTTCACACTGTCGCGCATCCCAGGGCTCACCGGCGATATCTACGGCGCACTGTGTGAAGTCGGAGAGACAGTCTGCATCGTGACGCTGGCAGCAAACTGGTCCGTATAGGGTCCAAGGGACTCGACAACGCGAGCCCTCAGAAGAACGGGACGATGGCTGAGAACTGACCTGACTTTCGGATAGTCGTTGATAAATTCCCGGCCTGCTTTACCCGCAAGCTGGACAGAGGACGGGTTTTCGTGGGGGAACTGATTCTGATTCTGGGCGGCGCACGCAGCGGCAAGAGCGCAGAGGCAGTGCGCATAGCACGGGAGCGCACAGATGGCCGGGTGCTCTTTGTGGCCACCGCCGAGCCCGGTGACGATGAAATGCGGCTTCGCATAGAAAAGCACAGGGGAGAGCGTCCCGCACACTGGCACACGCTGGAGGCGCCGCGACGCGTCGGCAAGGCGATCGGTCGACAGTCGGAAGAGTATTCGACCATCGTCGTAGACTGCATCACCCTGCTCGTGTCGAACCTCCTGGTCGACGGGCCGGACCCCTACGCCGAAGCCGTACGAAACAGCGTAGAACAGGAGATTGCAGAGGTCGTGAAAGCAGTCAAAGCAATGCCGGACGCGTGCCGCATGATCGTCGTTTCCAACGAGGTGGGTACCGGCATGGCGCCCCTAACCCCCTTGGGGAGGGCCTTCCGCGATCTGGTGGGTCAGGCCAATCAGACATTGGCCGCCGCCGCCGACCGGGCGGTCCTGATGGTGGCTGGAATTCCACTGGTACTAAAAGGTCAGGAATCCCAGCGCGCCGTCTCTACTTCCTCGGGGTCGGAGGTATACGCGGCCGCGGTGAGAGATGAATAGAGAGAATGCTCCCTTTGCAGCATCCAATATTCGGGTTCCCGCTTCGCTGACGAGGAGCCTCTCCGCAGGCCCCGGCCTGATACTGGCCGGGCTTGCACTGCTGGCTCTGGCGGCTTTCATGTTGAGCTTGGCGGTCGGCTCCGTGCGCATCCCTCTCGACGAAATCGTGGCAGTGTTACTGGGCGGTGATGCTTCCAAGCCGGCCTGGGCCACGATCGTCCTTAAATTTCGCCTGCCCAAAGCCCTGACCGCGATGCTGGCCGGCGCCGCGCTATCCGTCAGCGGTCTGCAAATGCAGACCCTGTTTCGCAATCCACTCGCAGGGCCGTTCGTGTTGGGGATCTCCTCCGGGGCCAGTCTGGGCGTAGCGCTGACCGTGCTGCTGGCGGGCGTGGCGGTCGGCCTGGGCGGCAGCACGACCCTTCTGGCGGGAATCAGTCTTGCCGGCGACACCAGTCTGGCGCTGTCAGCAATCGTCGGCTCCGGCCTCGTACTTCTGCTTGTCATGTCGGTAGCCCGCAGAGTGCAGAGCGGCATGACGCTGCTCATCCTGGGGCTGATGTTCGGGTATACGACCAGCGCCCTGGTGAGCGTGCTGATCTATTTCAGTGTCGTCGAACGCATTCAAGCCTACATCTCCTGGACGTTCGGAACTTTCGGCGGCGTCACCTGGCGCCAGCTCCAGGTCATGGCGCCGGCGATTATCTTGGGGCTGGCCGGCGGCCATCTGTTGATGAAACCGTTGAATGCGCTGCTTCTCGGCGAGACCTACGCCATGTCTCTCGGGCTCAGCGTACGCCGCGTGCGCCTGGGCATCATCGGTTCGTCGGCAATCCTGGCCGGCGTCGTCACCGCTTTCTGCGGGCCGATCGGCTTTCTTGGAATCGCTGTCCCCCATCTCTGCCGCAGCCTGCTACATACGTCGGACCACCGCCTGCTGCTGCCCGCGGTCTCTCTCATGGGCGCAACGCTGGCCCTGGGCGCCGATATCGTCGCCGGGCTGCCCGGCAGTCAGCTGACGCTGCCCCTCAATGCCGTGACCGCGCTGCTGGGCGCCCCGGTTGTCATCTGGGTGATCCTCCGCCAGCGCAATCTGCGGCAGGCCTTCGCCGGTTGACGGGAGTACTGGCATGAGAAACGCGATTGTTCTGCGAACAGAGGACCTCTCCATTGGCTATCGTCGCGCCCGCAGGGATCCTGTTGTAATCGCCAGCAATCTGAGCTTTTCCTTGCGGCCGGGGGAGTTGGTCTGCTTGCTGGGGCCGAACGGCGCCGGCAAGTCGACTCTCATGCGTACGCTGGCCCGCCTGCAACCCCCTTTATCCGGGCAAATCTGGCTGGATGATCGTCTGCTTGACGACCTGCGGCCCGGCCAGCTGGCACGTCGACTCAGCATCGTGCTGACCGATCGAGTTGACGTGGGCGCAATGTCCGGATACGGTCTGGTAAGCCTGGGCCGCCATCCCTACACCGGCTGGACGGGAACGCTGGAGGAGCAGGACCAGCATATCGTTCAGTGGGCGCTGCAGGCCGTCCGCGCCAAAGATCTGGCCGACCGGCTTACTGTCGAGATGAGCGATGGCGAACGTCAAAAGGTCCTGATAGCCCGTGCCTTGGCGCAGCAACCGAAAGTGATGCTTTTGGACGAACCGACCGCCTTCCTTGACCTGCCGCGGCGGGTGGAAGTGATGGACCTCCTGCGGCAGCTCGCCAGCGAGAACGGCCAGGCAATTCTGCTCTCCACGCATGATCTGGACCTGGCGCTGCGCAACGCCGACCGGCTGTGGCTGCTGTCGGCCGACGGCGAACTCTTCGACGGCGCGCCTGAAGACCTGATTCTCAACGGCGCTTTTGAGCGCGTCTTCTCCGCCGAAGGCGTGACATTTGACCGCGAGCGCGGCTCCTTTCATACCCGCCAGGAAGCTTGCGGACGGCTGCGATTGGAAGGCGACGGCGTTGCTGCCTTCTGGACGCGGCGCGCTCTGGAGCGGATCGGCTACGCTGTGGAGAACGAAGGAGAGAACGGGGATACCGCTTCCTATGCTTCCATTCTCCCTCCCCCGCAAAGAGCGATCGGCACCGTCTCCATTCGCTTGCAGGACGACGGCCTAATCTATAACCTTGAAATGAAAGGGCGCGAGGATGCCTTTGCGACCCTGAACGCTCTGACCACATACCTGCGCCGCGGCGGCGCCGGAGGAGAAGCTGATGCCAAGGTTGACGAAGATCTATACGCGCGGCGGTGACGACGGGACAACAGCCCTGGGAGGCGGCCAGCGCGTCTCCAAGGACTCACTGCGCGTCCAATTGTACGGGACTGTTGACGAGTTGAACGCGCACATCGGTGTAGCGTTGGCAGGCGGCCTGTGCGAGCAGTTACAAAGGACGCTGCCTGAGATTCAGAATGAACTGTTCCACCTGGGATCGGATTTGTGCTTTCTTGAAGAGGATAAACTGCGCTATACGCCCCCGCAGATCGAAGAGCGCCACGTCGACCGCTTGGAGACACTGCTCGACGAGCTGACGCCGGTCGTCGGCCCCCTGGAAAACTTTATCCTGCCGGGCGGCTCGCAGGGAGCGTCCTTTCTGCACGTCGCGCGTACAGTGTGCCGGCGGGCGGAACGGGAAGCGACCTCCCTTGCCAGAGAAGAGAGAATCAACCCGCAGGCAATTCGTTATCTGAATCGTCTGTCCGACGCGCTATTCGTGATGTCCCGCCTCGAGAATCTGCAACAGGGGGTCGCGGAGCCACTATGGGACCCGGCGGCATGAGCGGACGCGGCGCTTCCAGGAGCGCCGCGTCCTGCTTACGCTTCCACGACCTGCGATCCTTTCCCTCTGCGCTGCCTGCCTTAAGTGAGGATAACTATGGAGGAGACTTCTGTGGACCTGCCGGAGATGGCGCCCTACTCGCGTCACGTTTTCATCTGTTCAGGGCCGTTCTGCGATCCGGAAGGCAAGGCGAACTGGCTCTATGCCCAACTGGCCCGCAAGTTAGGCGAACTGGGCGAATATGACAATCCCCTGCGCGTTAAGCGAGGCATGTCACCTTGTTTGGGCGTCTGCCACAGCGGGCCCGTCCTGGTCGTCTACCCTGAGGGCATCTGGTACTGCCAGGTCGATGAAGCGCTACTGGACAGAATCGTCGAGGAGCATCTCCGCAACGGAAGACCCGTGGAGGAAGCGGTCTACCATCGACTTGGAGACAATGTTTACTCGAGTGATATCAGATAGGCGTAGACCGCTTTGAGCCCGTCCGGGCTGATCTTGGTCGAACCAAACAGGTGATCGGGCCCCAGTTCGCCCCCGGTGCGAAGCAAATCCTCGAATTCATCTTCGCTCAGCGTGAGACCCACGAGCGTTGATGCCTGGTCGGTGCCTGCAGCCCCTTCACCGTGACATTCGGCGCAGCGATTGCCGTAGACAAATTCACCCATGGCGATGTCCGGCTCCTCCGCGGCCTCCTCCTCATCCGCCTGTTTATCCGCTTCGCTCGCCTCTTCCAGATCGGTGACCGGGGTCGGCTGGTCAAAACGGGCCGCCGGCATCGTCGGCACCGCCTCGCTGTCCGCCTGCGCTTCACCGCCGGGATCAGTCAGCTCATCACCCGGCCCGCAACCTGCCGCCAAAGTAAGGAGCATCAGAAGGACGGCTACGGCGGACGCCAATCGGCTGGTGAATCTTGTCTTGTTCATTTTCCTCTGTACCATTTTGCCGCCTCCCTCTCCTTCTTCCCTGCCTGGACATCGTAAACCAAAACTGGCGGCGATGAGGGGCGAACTCAGAATCGCCTCAAGGGTGCCTCATTCGATCATCTTCGGGTCAAGCGCGTCCCGTAGGCCGTCGCCGACAAACGAGAACCCGAGCATGGCCAGTGCAACGGCAATGGTTGGGAAGAGGGCCAGATGCCAGTAGACGCGTACATAGGCATTGCTGACGCCGACCATCTTGCCCCAGCTGGGGATTGGATCGTTGATGCCGATACCGAGAAAGCTCAGTCCGGCCTCCCCGAATATCGCCGCCGGGATACCGAAACTGATCGAGACCAGTATCGGTGTCAATGCATTGGGAAGCAGATGGCGCAGAATGATCCGATTCTGACTCACCCCCGTGCAGCGCGCCGCCTCGACATATTCCTTCTCCCGCAGAGAAAGAATCTGCCCCCGCGTCAGCCGGGCGATTCCAATCCAACTGGTGATGCTGAGAGCGAAAATTACCTTCGTGATTCCCCCGCCCCAGACCGATATGATCAGAATCGAAAACATCAGACCGGGAAACGCGGTCATCGTGTCGATGAAACGCGAAATGAAAAAATCGGTGCGGCCGCCCACATAGCCTGCCAGGCTGCCGAGCGGTACCCCAATCAGGAATGCAACCGTCTGCACGGCGATGCCGACTGTCATCGAAGTGCGTGCGCCGTAGATGAGACGGCTCAGGTAGTCGCGGCCTACTTCATCGGTACCGAGAGGGTGCCCCGGCAACTCAAAGGGAAAGCGCAATACACGGTCAAAATATACCTTGTCGTACGGAAACGGCGCAATCAGGTCGGCGAATGCCGCCAAAGAGAGGAAAAGTATGACGATTGCAAGACCGATTACTGCCAGCCGGTTGCGCATGAACCTGCGGGCTGCGTCTTGCCAGAGCGTTCGGTGACGTTCCCCATCCGCCGGCGCCAGGTCTAAACCGGTTGCAACCCTGGCCGTCACTATACGCCTCCCTCCGCGCCCAGCCGCACGCGCGGATCGATCCAGGTATAGACGATATCAGTGAACAGATAGGTAAGACTCCACAAAAAGGCGATCAGCAGGAAGAGGGCCATGATCATCGGATAATCGCGGTTGAATATGCTGGTAACGAAGAACTTGCCCAGGCCGTTGATGCGAAACACCGCCTCGATAAATATGCTGCCTGTCAGCAGATTGGGAATGATGACGCCCAGGGCGGTCACCATCGGAATCAGCGCGTTGCGCAGGATATGGCGTAGCATGATCGCCCTGTTGCCCAGTCCCTTTGCCCTGGCTGTACGCGTAAAGTCCTGGCGCATCACATCCACCATACTGGAGCGCGTATAGCGGGCGATGATCGCCAGCGGGCCGAGTGCATAGGCGACGACCGGCATGATCCAGTCGGTGCAGACGAAAGCGCTCCCTAGCAGACAGGAGTCGGAAGCGTTCCATCCGCCCATCGGCAGCCACTTGAGACGCACGGCAAAAAAGAGAATCAGCCACATCGCCACCACAAAGCTCGGCACCGTGATCCCCAACATGGCGACAAAAGTGGTGATGTTGTCGATCCAGGAGTTCTGGTGATACGCGGCGTAGATTCCCAAGGTTATCCCCGCGCCGAACGCGAGCAAAACAGTCATCACGCCTACTTGCGCCGTCACCTTCCAGCTCTTCGCTATCAGAGCGGTCACGGTTGTCGTCGGCTGCTGGTAGGGGATGCCAAAATCAAAATGCAGGACTGCATTCTTCATGTAGTTCAGGTACTGAATGTGAATCGGTTTGTCGAGGCCGTACTTGCGGAGAATGTTCTCTTTGGCAGCCGGCGGCAAGGGAGCTTTGGTTTCGTCAAAGGGGCCGCCCGGCACCTGGTGCATGAGGAAGAAGGTGACAACGGAAACCACAAATAGGACAAGAATCAGTGAGAGGATCCGTCCTATGATGTAACGTGCCATGGCGTTGTCTGTGTTCGGGATACGGTGGCGGGGGGGGGCCCCCCCAGGGCCCCCCCCAGCCCAAAAACAACAAAAAATTTTAAAAAAAGACGGAGACG
>JAPPKT010000011.1 GCA_028819675.1 Caldilineaceae bacterium
TGGCGTCGCTGGCCAATCTGAAGGTCCTTTAGGCACCCGCAACGCG
This sequence comes from Caldilineaceae bacterium, assembly GCA_028819675.1. Next base: position 47 of record JAPPKT010000011.1, read on the forward strand.
TACAGGTACCCAGGACGCCATCGTGCACACCGCCTCTCCCCCGTGGAATACAACCACCAAGGCCATCGTCGCCGTTTCGGCACTTGCCCTGTTCTGCCTGCTTGTGTGGGTCTTTCGCGGCCTCCTGCACCAGGTTGTCCTGGCCGTTATTTTGGCCTACCTACTTCACCCCCTGATTTCGCTCATCGACCGGCGTACGCCTGCCAATCGGGTCACCGTCGTACTCACCGTCTACCTGACACTTGCCGTTCTCGTCATAGCGACCTTCTCTCTCGTCGGCGTCACAACCTTCCAGCAAGCATTGGACCTGTCCCGCCGCCTGCCTGGCTGGTTCGAAGAAGGACTCGCACAGTTCCAGCTGCTGCGGGAGCAGCTGCCTGAGTCGATAGTAGTCGCAGGGATGACAGTGCCGGTCGCCGGCCTTGTGCCCCAATTGCCCGGCTGGAATGAACTCTTCAGCCAGGTCTTCGGCCTGCTCCAGCCGATTCTGGGCCGCGGTGGTAGTTTGGCCGCCAGCGTCGTCACCGGAACTGTCGCGGTTCTCGGTCAGATACTTCTTATCTTTATCATTTCGATCTACATCGCCGTCGACATTCCCCGCATCGGCAACATGATTGCCAACATTGCCCACAAACCCGGTTTTCGCCGCGACGCCGAACGCCTGACCTCAAGCGTAAGCCAGGTATGGGCGGCCTACATGCGAGGCCAGGCCCTTCTCGCCATCATTATCTTTGTTCTGGTAAGCGTGGTTCTTGGTGCACTCGGCGTCGACAACGCCCTCGGTCTGGGCCTCCTCTCCGGCGCCATGGAGTTTCTGCCGGTCATAGGTCCCCTGGCCGGCGCCGGCGCCGCCATCTTCGTCGCTTTCTTCCAGAGCGACCCGAGTTTCGGCCTGACACCTCTCCAATTCGCTCTCGCCGTGGCCGTTGCCATGATCGTAATTCAGCAGATCGAAAACACGTTGCTTGTCCCTCGCATCGTCGGCAAAGCCCTTAACCTCCACCCCCTCCTCGTCATGGTCAGCGTCATCATGGGCGCCTCCCTCGCCGGCCTCCTCGGCGCCATTCTCGCCGCGCCCGTCGTCGCCTCCATCCGCATACTGGGAGAGTACGCTTGGCACAAAATGCTCGACCTCCCGCCTTTCCAAGACGAATACGAAGGCCAGGAAGAAGAAATGACCAGAAATGACCCCCTTGGCGAGCAGCCAACGCCGCGTGCCCTGCCAGGTGTCTACCCTCTCTCTTTCCTCCCCGTCTTCAAAGACTATGTCTGGGGCGGACGCAACCTCGAAACAAGGCTGGGCAAAGAGCTGCCGCCCGGCATAATCGCCGAAAGCTGGGAGATCGCCGCCCACGCCAACGGTCAGTCCAGGGTTGCAACCGGCCCCATGGCGGGCTCTACTTTGGAGGAACTCCAGCAGCGCTGGCAAGAGCAACTCATCGGCCATTCAGTAGACTCTGATACGTTTCCCCTGCTGATCAAGCTTCTCGACTCCAACAGCTGGCTCTCTGTCCAGGTCCACCCGGACGACGCATACGCCCAAAAACATGCCGGCGACCTGGGCAAGACCGAACTGTGGGTCATCCTGCACGCCGAACCCGGCGCCGAGATCATCTACGGGCTGAAAGCCGGCGTCGACCGCGAGCGCTTCGCCCAATCCGCAGCAACCGGCGCCATCGATTCCATGCTTCACCGCATCCCCATTCGAACCGGCGACGCCGTCTACATCCCCGCCGGAACCGTCCACGCACTCGGTCCCGGCGCCATCGTGGCCGAAATCCAGCAGAACAGCGACACCACCTACCGCCTCTACGACTGGGGACGAACCGAGGCCGGCGGCCAGTCCCGCCCTCTCCACGTCCAACAGGCCCTGGATGTCATCGACTGGCGCATGGAAGAGCCCTCAATCGCCCCGCCTCCGGTTCTCTCGGCCCCCGATGGCTGGGTCCGCGAGGCCTTGGCCGACCTGCGCACCATCGGCGGCCCCGCCGCCGCCAACCTGCACGCAGCCGCCGACGCGCAGACCTCCTGTCCCTACTTTCAAGTCGACCGGCTGACAGGCCAGCCAGGCGCCGTGTGGGACGGCTCTTGCGACGACAGCTCCTTCCAAATCTGGGGCTGCCTCTCTGGCACTGCCTCCCTCCACTGGGACGGCCAGACTACCGCGCTTCAAGAGGTCTCCTGGCTCCTCCTTCCCGCTGCCCTTGGCGCATACGATATCCGCGCCGAGACACACTGCGTTCTGCTTAAGATCCAATAGCGCGCATTCCCAAGGAGAAGATAAGTGCCCAACACCGATAAACGCGCTGTTACCACCTATCCCATTAACGATCTCCTCGCCAACCGCTGGAGTCCCCGCGCCTTCGCCGACCGCGCTATCCCTCCCGAAGTCCTCGGCAGCCTCTTTGAAGCCGCCCGCTGGGCGCCATCCTCCCGCAACTTGCAACCGTGGCGATTTGTCATCGCTGCCCGCCATCACGATGCCGATGGGTTTGCCCGCATCCTCAGTACGCTCATGGGAGCGAATAAGTCCTGGGGAAAGAATGCCTCCCTCCTCCTTATCGCCGTCACCGAGCCAAAACCGGAAAACGTCAGGGGCGGCAACACCTACGCCTACTACGACGTCGGCCAGGCCATGGCCCACCTTTCGATTCAGGCAATGTCCAGCGGACTATACATCCATCAGATGGGCGGCTTTAACCGGGAGAAGGCACGCGAAGTACTGGGAATCCCTGACCAGTATGAGCCGGTCGTCTCCGCTGCCATAGGTTACCTCGCTGACCCCTCCATCCTCTCCGACACGATGCGCGAACGCGAACTTGCCCCCCGCAGCCGCCACCCTCTTTCCGAACAGGTCTTCGGGGCCAGGTGGGGTAATCCACATCCCGACTATGTATGACCTGGCGATCACGAACGGGCAGCTCATCACGCCTGCGGGCCCCATCTTTACAGACCTGGCCGTCAACCAGGAAGCGATCGCAGCCATCGGCGCGCACCTGAATGCAGACCGCACGATCGATGCCTCCGGCTGCTACGTCATCCCCGGCGGCGTCGACTGCCACGTCCATCTGCAAATGCAGCTGGGGGGCCTCACCAGCACTGACAGCTTTGAAACCGGCACCGTGGCCGCTGCCTGCGGCGGAACCACCACCGTCATCGACTTCACCGACCCCCAGCCGCACCAGCCTCTGATGGAGGCGCTCCGCGAGCGAAAATCCGAGGCCTGCGGCCGCATCGCCATCGATTACGGCCTCCACATGACCATCCCAACCTGGCACGCCTCCGCCGAGGACCGCCTCCATGACGTACCTGACGCTGTCGCCGCCGGATGCGCCACCTTCAAGCTCTACCAGGCATACGACCGCATGCAGCTTGACGACGTAGCCCTGCTCAGAGCCATGCGCGCCGTCGCCGCCGCCGGCGGAGGCGTCGTCCTCCACAGTGAGACCGGGCCGCTCCTCGACCAGCTGCGCGCAGACGCCGTCGCCGCCGGCCACTCGCAACCAATCTGGCACGAACGAACCCGTCCCGCCCGCCTCGAAGCCAGCGCCGTCCAGCGCGCCGCCGAAATCGCCGCCCTCGCCGGCTGCCCGCTTCACGTCTTCCATGTCGGCGCCGCCGCTTCCCTGGCTCAGGTGACTGCCGCCCGCCACCGCGACCTCGACATCACCGCCGAAACCTGCCCTCACTACCTGCTCCTCACCGCCGCCGAACATCTGACCGGCAGCGACGGGCTTCTCTTTATCTGCGCCCCGCCGCTCCGCGCCGCCGCTGACCAGGAAGACATGTGGCGCGCCTTGCGCGACCGCTCCCTCGACATCGTAAGCACAGATCACTGTCCCTAGACCCGTCGCGAGAAACAACAAGCCTCGTTTGCCGACGTGCCGGGCGGTCTACCCGGAATCGAGGCGCGCCTGTCGCTTGTACACCACTTCGGCGTCAACGAACGCGAACTTCCCTTGTCTTCATGGGTGTCCGCCTGTTGCACCGCCCCGGCCCGTCGCATGGGCCTGCCGCGCAAAGGCGCCCTGCTGCCCGGCTACGACGCCGACGTCGTCATCTTCGACCCCACTAGAGAGAAAACAATCCGCGCCGACGACCTCAACGAAACAGCCGGCTGGACTCCCTATCAAGGCCTGAACGTCCTGGGCTGGCCGCGAACCGTTCTGCTGAGGGGTGCGGAAACCGTACGTGACGAACAGTTCGTCGGCCTTCCTGGGCAGGGCCGCTACCTGCATCGCAAACTTGATTCTTAGCCCGGATGACCCCGCCCCTTGAGCTTCGCCTTACTTCACGAAAGACGAATCAGCAATCCGCAATGCCCGGCTGTACAATCGAGACAAGAACATCCCAAACATTCGCCCCCGGACACGCGCGCGCCAAACTACCTGCACAGAGGTCAAATCTGAAATGAAGATTCTCAGCCAGGACACGCTCAATGAAGGCCTGCAATTCCTGTCCGCACGGGACCCCGACCTCGCCACGGTCCTGAACCTTCATGGACCCCCCAATCTTCGCAGCCAGCCCCCCGGCTTCCCGGCCCTGCTCAAGATCATCCTGGGCCAGCAGGTCTCCCGCTCCTCGGCAGCCTCCACCTACCAGCGCCTCTGCGACGCCATCGGCCCGCCCGTACCGGCCAGCTTCCAGTCTCTCAACGACGATGCCCTCCGCGCCATTGGCTTCAGCCGCCAGAAAAGCCGCTACGGCCGCGAACTCGCCTCCGCAATTCTCGAAGGGCGCCTCCAACTCGACCTCCTCGCCGACCGCAACGATGACGAAGTCCGCACTGCCCTCACCGCCTTGTCCGGCATCGGTCCTTGGAGCGCCGAAATCTACCTCCTGTTCGCCCTGCGCCGCACCGATGCCTGGCCCGCCAGTGACCTCGGCATCATCGTCGGCACCCAGAAAGTGAAGGGCCTGCCTGCCCGCCCTTCACGGCAGGAGTTGGATGCAATGGCCGAAAACTGGCGCCCCTGGCGCGGCCTCGCCGCCTTTATCCTCTGGCACGGATACCAGACGATGTGAGTCCCCAGACCGGAACCAAAACGCCGCTTCTCTTTCCCGGCCAGATATCCCAACTCACATACGTCCACGCCTTGCACTTCTTGCTCAAAGCGCCCTCTTTTGGCCCAAATCAATGGGTTGCACTGCGCAACATAAGAGCAGGATCACCCATGCACAATTAGTGTCCAAAACTGGTTCAAAAACCGGCGCCCAATCCCCAAAAATCTCGCCCCGAAGTCTCCGTAGATCGATCGTAGGCAAATCACACAGAAATCATCAAGAACGTATGAAAACGCTTTCGCGGGCCTGAAAGCGCCTCTTTTCGCACCGATCATTTCATCCCCACCAGAGTATTCTCTCCCCACTTGAACCGCCTGCCGAACCTGACTTTTTCACTCAGACAATCTTCCGAATTGCATTGAAATGGCGCCCGGATCATGTTAAGATTTGAAGTCCTGAAATAGTCAGTTTCAGGAATTGGCGCGGCCCGGCGAAAGGCCTCACTGACTTTCATCGGGCTCCGTATGGGGCCAAAGATGGCCCGTCAAAACAGCGGGCGGCAGCCCATAATCTTGCCGCCATTACAACTGCCGTAATCCAGGATCCTCAACTGTCGGCGGCAGTCGCAAAACACAGTTTCCAATCGGATTTGCCTCGGGGCAGCAACGGCGCTGGTTACGAGCATTTGAAACGTTGCTTCGCCGCCTTGCCTGAGGCCAGGTCGGCGAAATGTGTTCCCAAAGGTGCAGAAGCCGACAATCAAGCGAACGGAGAGCTTCAGATGGGCTTCAACATTGGGCAGAGCATAATCCACCCGTCACACGGCGCCGGCAAAATCGTTGCCTTCCAGGAAAAGGAACTGGTCAAGGGTTTCCAGCGCTACTACGTCATCGAGTTCATTCACAATCGCCTTACCGTACACGTGCCAGTGCGGCGAATCGATCAGACCGGCGTTCGACCCGTCATGCCGGTCGCCCTCATATCGGGTGTCTTCGAGACCCTCGAACTGCACCCCCTCGACCTTCCTGACGAGTTCAGAGTGCGGCGCAACGCCATCGATAAGCAGATTCACTCCGGCTATCCCAATCAGGTTGCCGCCGCTGTTCGTGACCTGGCTTGGCGCGAAGCATCCAAATACCTCACAGAAGCCGACAAAGAAGCGCTCTTCGAAGCCCGGACCCTGCTCATTACAGAACTGGCCCTCGCACTCGAACAGTCCTGGGAACTCACCGAACGAAGCGTTGACGACGCCATCGCTCGCGCAGTCCGCGACCGACAGGAAGCAGAAGCCCGCGCCCTGGAGGAAGAGGCGCGCGCCTTGGAAGAAGAGGAAAGAATTTCGACCGACTGGCCGTTCCCCATCGCATTGCCAGCCGAAATAAGCGAAGCCGCCGACTAAGCGCCGCCTGCCCCAAATCGCGGGCGCCCGCCAATCGCCCTTCCTTCGCAAGGGCAGGCATCCATAAACGCCCTTTGCAGTCCGGAAGCGCAAGCCTCCGGACTGTCTCGCGTCAAGCCCTGGACGCCCCAAGTTCCACCAAATCCAACCCCGAAAAGGAGAACGACTGTGCGCGTGCAGATCATGACCGACATGGAGGGCGTAAGCGGCATCATCGCCTGGGACCAGGTCAACGGTGGCAAACCAATGTACGAAGAAGGCCGGCGTCTCTATACCGAGGAAATTAACGCCGCCGTCCGCGGCGCGGCCGCAGCCGGAGCCACCGAAATCGTCGTCGTCGACTGCCACGGCGCCGGCGGACCCTGGACCTTTAACTCTCTCGTCCCCGAACTCCTTGATACCCGCTGCGAATGGGTAGCCGGTCACACCTGGAGCCACTACACCGACACAATCAAGGCCGGCTGTGATGCCGTACTCCTCGTCGGCATGCACGCCAAAGCCGGCACAGCCGACGGCGTCCTCAGCCACACAATCTCAACCGTGCTCTGGCGCCATCTCTGGTTCAACGGCCAGGCCGTCGGCGAAGTTGGGGTCAACGCCGCCGCTTGCGGCTACTACAATGCACCCGTCCTCCTCGTGACCGGCGATGAGGCCGTATGCCGTGAATCCTCCGAGCTCCTCGGCGAGGGCCTCACCACCGTCGCCGTGAAGAAAGGACTCTCCCGCTACGCCGCCCGCCACATTCCCCCGCAACGCGCCCGCCAGATGATCGAAGACGGCGCCCGCCAGGCCCTCTCGGATCTGAGCGCCGTGCCCCCCTATCAGCTGAGCAGCCCCACCACCATCACCTTCGAAGTCGGCAGTCCCGAGAACCTCGACACCTTCCGCGGCCGTCCCGGCGTAACCTTGGAGCCTCCTTACACAGTCCGCAGCGTCGGCGACGACTGGTTGTCCGCCTGGAATCAGGTCTGGCACTGGTAAAATGCCCCCCAAACTCCTCATCACCGGCGCAACCGGATTTCTGGGTTCCCATATCTTGCGCGCCGCACAGGAAAACTGGCACGTGGTCGGAACCTACCACAGGACCACGCGCCGCCAGGCCCAGTACTTCTTCGGCCAAATCGACCACGGTCGCATCGACCTCGGCGACTACAGCGAAACAAGGGCCATGATCGCCGACGTCCAGCCCGCCGCCGTCATCCACGCCGCCGCCATCACCGACCTCGACTACTGTGAGAAATACCCCGACGAATCACTTCGCATCAACCTGAACGCCGCGACCGACCTGGCCGCAATTTGCAGCGACGAGGATATCCCCTTCCTTTTCACCTCCGCCGACCTCGTCTTTGACGGCTCAAAGGCCCCCTACGCCGAGGACGATCCCCCCACGCCCATCAACGTCTTCGCAGAACACCGCGCACTGGCTGAAGAAGGTATCCTGGCCGCCTACGCCGACGCCGTCGTCATTCGCCTTCCCCTCCTCATTGGTTACTCTCTCCTCGGGAGAGAAAGCCTCTACCGCCAGCTCGTCGCAGCCTTCCGCGCCGGCCAGGAAGTCACCCTCTTCGGCGACGCTATCCGCTCTCCCGTTAGCGCAGCAGTCGCCGCCCAAGGCCTCCTGCAATTCGCCGGCAGCGGCTTCGAAGACGATGTCAACATCGCCGAAACTGATCGCGTGGTCGGTCGCCTCCACCTGGGTGGCCGCGACCAAATCAGCCTCTACGAGCTTGGCCTGCTCACCCTCCGCATCCTCGGGCTGAACGAGCAACTGGCCGTTCCCATCAGCGTCCTCGACTCCTACGCTGGCCTCTTGCAAACGCCCTTCCTCGCCGCCCGCTCAGCCAACGTCGCCCTCGACAGCACACGCGCCTACGACCTGGGCTTCGACCCGCCCCCCTTGCGCCCGCAGCTCGAAGCGCTCCTCCCCCCCGCGTGGCGTATCCAGGTAGCTGAGCCAGACCCACATGAATCGGTTCCGGAAACTCCCGAAGAAGGCGAAGGCATCTGACAGACGATCACGCCACCTTCCCCCATCACATCCACGCTGCAATAGTTCCCTCCTGTTTTCCAGCTCTATCAGCAACGACAGAAAAGACTTCTCGCAACGGCTAAGTCCTTGCCAAATGACACTCATGATTCCATTCGACGAAGGTGTCCCTCTCCTTTCTCCCCTCTACACCTATCCTCCTCTATTCGCCGCCTTCACTGACCACTGGCCACTGATCACTGACTACTGCAGTTTTGGGCGGTCGGGCCTATTCGGCCCTCCCTTGTGCGGG
>JAPPKT010000351.1 GCA_028819675.1 Caldilineaceae bacterium
CGGATGCGCCCTACCGCCCCCTTCTCAACTGGCATACCGGCAGTGGGCTGGTTTTAGCCGTTCTTTACGGCGATCTAGTCTATCGAGGGTGGCTCCTTTGGACGCGGAGGAATAAGCTGAAGGGGGAAGACTGGGTTTGGTTGGGGGATATACTTACAGGCGGCGGAGGGAAATGGCGTTTTACTTTGCAACTGGTAATGGGTATCGGGCTGGTCGTTTTCAGTGGCTGGCTGGGCGGGCAGCTGGTATATGAGTTCGGCGCGGGGGTTGGCTAACAGGCGGGCGGCAGGCAGGTGCAGTCGCCTATTCTCCGTATGTTTCTTTGCAGGTAGCTCGATTCGCTGAAAATGTCTATGGCGACCATACTCGTAGTAGATGACGATCGGTTGATGCGGCGCAGCGTCTCGATTGGCCTGCAGGATGCCGGCTACAGTACTGAGACGGCCGGCAGCGGCGAGGAGGCGCTAGAAAGGGCACGCGAAGTACAACCCCAGCTGGTGCTGCTGGACATCGGCCTGCCGGGAATGGACGGTATGGAAACGTTGCAGGCACTGAGGCAATCTTTCGGCGCTCCTGTAATTTTTGTAACGGCTCGCAGGCGGGAATTGGACGAAATCGTGGGCCTGGAGCTGGGCGCAGACGACTATGTGACAAAGCCATTTGATATGGACGTTTTGCTGGCCAGAGTGAGAGCCGTTTTGCGGCGGTCCGCGGCGAGGGGGGAGCCCGGGGGCGGGGACGAGGTGTCCAATCTGATTGTAGGGGATCTGGAGCTGGACCGTTCGGCGCATCAGGTCACCGTCGGGGGACGAACTGTAACGCTCACGCCGAGGGAGTTTCAGCTGCTCGCCTATCTGGCGAGCCGAGCGGGTGACGTTGTCGCGATTGACGATATCTTGAAGAATGTATGGGGGACGGATTGGATCGGTGAAACACAGACGGTGTATGTGCATGTTCGCTGGCTGCGCACAAAGATCGAGGAGGATGCGGCGCGGCCGCGCCGTCTTCATACGGTGAGGGGCGTGGGTTACCGGTTGACCCCTGCAGGACAGGATATTTCGCATGTGGCGTAGTCTACGCAGCCGGTTGACGATCAGCCATCTTCTTCCTCTTCTGGTCATCGTCCCCTTGCTCAGTTTCCTGCTTTTCTATCTGATTGAGGCCCGCTTTGTGTTGGATGAAGCGACTGCGGAGCTGGCTGGGCAGGGAGAGCTTATCTCGCGGCTTTACCAGGCTGAACTGGCGGCGCAGGAGGATCCGGAGCAGGCCAGCTCGCTTTTCGCGCGGCTGCGGGTTCGGATACCAACGTTGTTCTATCTGGTGGACCAGAACGGGAACATTGTAGTAAGACCGGGGCTGGCCACGGCTTCGACTAATGTGCCGATACGACCGCCAGATCCAGAGCTTTTGCAGAAGGCCCTGGCTGGTGAGATCGCACGGCAGGTGAGCATGGGTAACGCGGACGTGGCCGTTCCGGTGCGCAACGAGGACCAGGAGGTTGTGGGCGCGGTACATTTGTCTCAGCAGCTGACCGATGTGACAAACCGCCTGGCAGTTCTGCGGTGGACCGTATGGGGGGCGGTGAGCGCGGGCCTGCTGGTGTCGGTGCTTCTCAGTTTCGTCCTCAGCCGTTCACTCAATAAACCACTCGAGAGATTGACGGCGGCCAGCCGCGCGGTTAATTTCGATGCGCCTCCGAGCCGTGTGAAGGAGGAAGGGCCGGCCGAAGTTCGAACCCTGGCGCGTACATTCAACGAGATGTCGGAGCGGTTGTATGAGCTAGAGCAGGGGAGGAGACGGCTACTGAGCTCGGTGGTGCATGAGTTGGGGAGGCCACTAGGGGCGATCAAAGCGGCTGCCCAGGTTCTCGAGCAGAACGGAAAAGATTCGGAGCTGGTGGTCGAACTCTCTTCCGGCATAGACGACCAGATCGATCAGTTGCGCCGCCTATTGGACGATCTGGCTTTGCTGGCACGGAATGATATTCAAAATCTGGCGCTTGAGATCGTGCCTACCGATGTTAGGGAGCTGGTTTTGGAAGAGTGCCGCCGATATGACCCGCGCATAGGGGAGAAAGAGATTGAACTCACCACGCAGTTCCCGCCGGAGGCAGCGCAGGCGGCTGCGGACCCGATGCGTCTGGGCCAGATTGTCGGCAACCTATTGGACAACGCCATCAAATACACGCCGAACGGCGGGCAGATCCAGATTGTGGTTGGAACCGAGGGGGACCGGGTCGTACTGACGATTGAGGATACGGGGCCGGGCATCGATCCTTCCGAGTTTGAACGCATCTTCGACTTTCTCTATCGCTCTCCGCGCCAGGAGCGGGTACGGGAGGGGATGGGTATTGGTTTGGCGCTGTCGCGGAGACTAGCCGAGGCACAGGGGGGCACTTTGACGGCCCATCATCGCGCTGCCGGCACAGGGGCGAGATTTGTGCTCTCTCTCCCAGTTGAGGTTGCTCAGGCATCAGTTGCCGCGGCCCCGATACAGTGAAGTCCGATGCCGGTGACAGCACTTAAGGTTGTCTTAAAGTTGCCATAGGATTCTGATAAGGACTGCTGGCGGGCGACCTGCTATGCTATTTGGGCAAGGATGTATCGATGCAGAACATCTTCTCCAGTTCATTGGAGTAGATGTCTTTCAGATAAAGGAAGCGTTCCAGTGCAACCGAAGACGGTGAGTCTACGAACATTTGCAGTTGTGGTTGGAATCCTGACGGTGGCGTTCGTAATTGGACTGGCTAGTGTAGGGAGGATTGAGTTTCGGCCGGCGACAGTTGATGCCACGACGCCGCAGTACCGACCACAAGAGTTCACATACATTACGCAGGAAGATGGCCCCGATCATCCCGACCAGGCGCTGCTGTCCAGCATCTATGAAGGGGCAACGCAGTCGGTCGTGAGCATTCAAGTGCGGCGGTCGAGGCCGCAAGCGCAGGATCCCACTCAAGGAATATGGGGGCAAGGCAGCGGCTGGGTCTGGGATGAAGAGGGACACATCGTGACCAACAGCCACGTCGTTGAAGACGCGGCCGACATATTCGTCAGCTTCAGCAATGGAAGGTGGGCAGAGGCCGAGCTGGTCGCTGACGATTCGCAGTCGGACCTGGCGGTGCTGAAGGTAGAGGCGCCCGAAGGGATGATTCTGCGCCCTCTGGAGAGAGCGCCGGCGCTGCCCAAAGTCGGCCACTACACGATTGCATTAGGGAGCCCGTTCGGCCTCGATAATTCAATGACCTTGGGTATCGTCAGTGCGTTGGGCCGCAGCATGCCTGTCGGAGCTCCGGGCCTCTCGGGTCGTTATTCGCTGCCTGAGGTGATTCAGACCGACGCTGCCATCAATCCCGGCAATTCAGGAGGACCGCTGCTGGACCTGAGCGGCAGGGTCGTGGGAATCAACTTCGCGATTCGTACGGATGAGCGCACTCCCTTCGGCACCGGAGTCAACTCCGGTGTTGGCTTTGCGATTCCAATTCTGGTGGCGGAGCGTGTCATACCGGCTCTAATCGAGGATGGGGAGTTTGTCTATCCGTTTCTCGGCATTTCCGGCAGAACGATTTCAGCGCCTGTGGCGCGGGAAGCCGACCTGAACCCGAATGTTCTTGGCGTGCTTGTAGGCCAAGTGCTGCGGGGCGGTCCATCTGCAGAAGCGGGTTTGCGGAACGGGGACATCATCGTCCGGATTGACGGGGCGGAGGTACGAAGTTTCGAGGACGTGATCAGCTACCTTGTGATGCAGAAGTCGCCAGGTGAGGTAGTGGAGATCGAGGTCCTGCGCGGGCGGAGAAGCCGCACATTTGAGGTGGAGTTGGCGACGCGGCCGGCCGTGCAAGCGAGTGGCGAGGCTGCTCCTCAGGTGATCAGCAGTGGGGAAGCGATTGGGATCGCGGTTGACGAGGTGTCAGACGAGATAGGGCGGATCCGGAGAAGCTCGGCTCGGAGTGGAATCCGCGGGGGTATGCGGGTATGGATCGTGACGCTTGTAGGTGACGAGGAGACGGCGACAGTTCTGGTAGACGCGTCGAGCGGTGAAGTACTTAGCCTGGAATTGGACAGCGGCAACTGAGGAGTGGGGTTGAGCGCGCCCCGGCCTTGCACGGGGTACGGGGCGCGTGCCGCTTGTCCTTTCAGATGACATATGCTTCCTCCAATATATGTAGTTGGGGAGCCGGGACAATGACGCCCGGCTCCTCGCTATTTCAGGGGGGTCTTCTCAGTATTCAGGCACGTATTCATTTGTCTGAACTGCGATTTGTGTGGTTATGTGAACGGGACGGTTGATGTTGCCGCGGGCGGTCAGGCGGCAGGTTAAGGTCCATCTCTTGATTCAGAGTAAGGAAGGAAGATCGATGTCTGAGGTAGTAGGCGCGACGCATGAGTTTCACGAGGCGGAGTACGCCGAGGACTGGGCGCGGCGGTTCATACCGACGCCTGAGCGGCTGCACCTGTTCGAGACGATTCTTCAGCAACTAGAGAGCGCAGTGCCGGCCGACGGTCATGTCGTCGAACTGGGAATCGGGCCTGCCTATCTGGCGGAGTATCTGCTTGAGCGGATGCCGCGGATCTCATATGAAGGAGTCGACTTTTCGCAGCCTATGCTGACGCAGGCGGCTACGCGTCTGGCGCGATTTGGCGATCGCGTACATTTTCAGCAGGCAGACCTGCTGGGCGACAGTTGGGGCGGCGACCTGGCGCGTCCACCGGCGGGGGTCGTGTCGACGTGGGCGCTGCACGATCTGGGCGGTCAGGCGCAGACCCTGCATGTCTATCGGGTCTGTGCGGCGGCGCTGCCGGAGGGTGGGATTCTGCTTAACGGTGATTTTGTGAAGCCGGACGGGACGCGGCTGCCGTTTGAACCGGGCCGATTCCCAATTGGCCGTCATTTGGAGCTGCTGCAGGAGGCCGGCTTTTGCGACAGGCGCAATCTGCATCTGTGGGAGGAGGAGATCGAGGCGCCGACGGCGTCCCAGAACTACGCCTGCTTGCTGGGAATCGTCTGATCGGAGAGATAAGAGACGGGACGAGAAGGTGAGGACAAGGCGCGGTTCGCAGTGCTACTGCGGTGAGAAACATAGATCTACCAGGCCCCCGACATGCTCTGCATTTGACGGATGGCGGGCGCATCTAAGAGTGCGAAGAAAGGAAAACAATGGCTGAAGCGCCCTTTGAAGTTGACAAGGCCCACCGTTGGTTTGGCATCGATCTGAACAACAGCACGATGGATGCACTTGACGCAGGGCTGGTGACGCCGGAGACGTGCGAGCCGTACATTCATGCGGTGCACGCCAGCTGCTATCACTGGATGCAGGTGGGAACAGTAGCCAATCATGCCCGCGGAGAGTTTGCGGTGGCGAGCGTGTATGCGGCAGCGGGGTTGGGCGAGGCTGCTCTGCGTCACGCACGCCGTTGTCTGGACCTGATAGAAGGCAGTCCTGAAGAGGTGGAAGATTGGGACAAGGCTTTCGCGATTGATTCGCTGGCCAGGGCGTACGCTGCCGCCGGGGATATGGAGGCGGCGCGCGAGGCCAAAGGCCGGGCGCAGGCTGCAGGCGAGGCCATAGTCGATGAGGAAGATCGCGATATTTTTCTGAGTTGGTTCTGGAGCGGCAACTGGCACGGCCTGTAGAGGCGGTCAATACAGGCGGGCTTTCATTGTAGAGGCAAATGTCCCCGGGAGCGAGGCGGGCGCCCGCTCTGAACGCTATTCTTCCCCACAGATTCAGACATCCTGCCATTTCTCATATACTTGGAGCCCGCGGCGCTCGCGGACACCGTCGCGCCAGGCCTCGTTGCGGTTGTGGGTGCGCTGAAACTTTATGCGCAGGCCGGATCTGGCAGAGTCCTCATGGCGGCTGTACCACTCTTCCAGACGCTGCTCCAGCCCGTCCTGCAGTGCGGCGAATTCGTCCCAGCCGGCGCGGTTGAGTTGTTCACTTGGATCCGATTCCAGTTCGAAGAGGTCGTGGGGGCCGTTGGGATAGCGTTTGACGAATTTGTGCTCGCGAGTGCGAATCATGCGCAGGTCACCGTACTCGCCGTAGCGGGTGTCGTCCCAAGCGGTGCGGCCGCTGCCGTCGAGCAGATGGGCGTAGCTGGCGCCGGCGTAGTTGCGGCGCTCGTCGAGCTGGATTCCGGCCCAGTCGCAGATGGTGCTGAAAGTGTCGTAGTGATCGACGGAGCGCTGGCTGACCTGGCCGGGTCGCACCAAGTCTGGGGCGCGGACCATGAGGGGGACGCGGGTAGAGATTTCGTACATGTTGAGGGGGCGTGTGCTGTTGCCTTTGCCCCAGAAGCCGTTCTGGCCTACAGAACAGCCGTGGTCGGATGTGTAGATGACTATGGTGTTGTCGAGGGTGCCGTCCTGTTCCAGCCGGTCCAAGAGGCGGCCTACCTCGCGGTCGATTTCGGTTACGGCGGTGTAGTAGCCGACATAGCGGGTGCGAATCTGCTGGTCGGTGGGTTGGAAGCCGCCGGCGAGGCCCTCGTTGCGCTGCCAAGGATGGGGATGGTAAGGGGGGATGTCGGTGAAGGCGGCGTCTTCGAACTGGGCGGTCAATTCGGGGTCATGGGTTTCGGCCTGATAGGGCGAATGGGTGGCGATGTAGCCTACTTTGAGGAAGAAGGGCCGATCGGTGGGAGCATCGTCGAGGAATTGGAGCGCGTGATCGGTGATGAGTGTGCTCTTGTTTCCCGTAAGTTCCACCGGTTCGCCGTTGAGGTGATAGGTATAGGCGCCGTTGTGGGCGCCCTGCCAGCGGGGGAGGCCGAAGGCCCAGTCGAAGCCGGGGGGCGTGCGGTGGGAACGGCCCATGTGCCATTTGCCAGAGAGGCCGCAGTGGTAGCCGGCGCGGGAGAGGAGCTGCGGAAGTGTCTCTTCGCCGGCCAGCCAGTCATGGTCGCCGATGGCGGGTTCGGCCTCCTGGAGCCAGTCGTGGATGCCGACCTGGGAGGGTGTGCGTCCGGTCATGAGGCAGGCCCGCGCCGGGGAGCAGACGGGGCAGGGGGTGAAGGCGTCGGCGAAAAGGGCGCCCTCAGTTGCGAGGCGGTCCAGATTGGGTGTTTGGAGTTCGCCGTTGCCGTAGCATCCGTTGGCCCACTGGCCATGGTCGTCGGTGAGGAAGAGGAGGATGTTGGGGCGGGCCATTTGGATGTTCCTGTCGGGTTTGGTGGACGAATTCAGGTCTCAAAGGCAGAGTTTGCGCTAACGAGGCTTCGTTAACAGGTTGGTCGTGGGGATGGTGAAGCGGGTGTCGAAATCCTAGTCAAGCAGCACGCGAACTTTCAAACAGCAGATGATCGATTGCTGCGAGCGAGAATTCAAGAAACGACTCGACCTGCCAGCGCTCAACCGTTGGGAAGGACTCCAGGAATTCCTCAATTGAGGAGCCACTTGAGAGAAAAGCCACTAGTATTTCCGCGGGAACGCGAGTACCGGCGAACACCAAGTCGCCGCTGTGTACTTCGGGGTCTCGGGAAACAACCTGCTTCAACTCGACCTTATTTCCCTCAACTAAAGCCACTAGTGAACCTCCTCCAGGAAATCCAAACCTTGGACTGCACAGACAACATAATCTTTTGTTTCAGCCAGAAGACCAGTTGCTGCCAGCAGCGCGACTTCTTTTCGTACTCAAGTCTTACGCAACTGGGTTTTCCAAGGTCATTCCATCGATCGTTATTCTGGCGACGTCGGCGCTTTGCAGGGTGAACTCGTCGGGTGGGACGATGCCTGTGCCGGTCATCAGCAGGGCGCCGTGCGGGAAGGTCATCTCGCGCATCAGGTATTCGGCCAGGTCGGGGAAGGTGCGCTTCATCTGGCCGGTGGAAGTCTCGCCGGCGAAGGCGATTGCTCCGTTGCGCTCGATCTCCAGGTTGATGGACAGATCGGTCAGGGCGCCGGCGGGCGCCAGGCGGATGCCGGGGCCTACGGCGGCTGAGCCGTCGTAGGTCTTGGCCTGAGGGAGGTAGAGGGGGTTTGCACCCTCGATGTCGCGGCTGGACATGTCGTTGCCGACGGTGTAGCCGACGATGTGGGCGGCGGCGTTGATAACGAGGCAGAGCTCCGGCTCGGGCACGTTCCAGGTGGTGTCGGCGCGGATGCGGACAGTTTGGCCGTGGCCGACGGTGCGCCAGCCGACCTGTTTGAAGAAGATTTCAGGGCGGTCGGCATCGTAGACCTGTTGATAGACGTCGGCTGCAGTCTCGGATTCTGCTTTGCGGGCGTCACGGCTGCGGAGGTAGGTGACGCCGCTGCCCCAGACTTCCTGGTGGTCGTCGAGGGGTGCGAGCAATGCACCGGCGGCCTCTTCGCCGGTCGCCAGCTCGATCAGAAGCGAGGTAAGCTGGCTGTGCGGGAGAGCCAGCAGTGTGCTGAGCGTCACGCCGGCGGGAAGAAGCTTTTTGTCGACCGCCCAGCGCGGCCCGGTGGGTGAACTGTGTCGAGTGAGATACATTGGGGCTTGCTCCTTCACTGTTGCGCTGGTCTGATTTGCCGGATTATCCGTTTTGCTTCTTCCACTCCTGGTACTCGGCCCAGCCTTCGTCATTGAGCGGATAGTATTTGCTTAGAGCGCCGCCTTCGGCCAGTTTGATGCGGCTGAAGACCTCCCACTCTTCGTGCTCGAGGGTGTGTTCGAGTACGAGGGGGATCATCTGGCGGGGGACGACGACGGCGCCATCGTCATCGGCGATAA
>JAPPKT010000062.1 GCA_028819675.1 Caldilineaceae bacterium
GCTGAACCCGACGACCCTTAGCGCAACTTTTCGTTCCAATGATTGTCACGGCCCACTCCCGCCTACGCGGCAATCGACGCTCACGCGACGAAACGGTTACGACAGTGGCTCTGTCGGAAGCACAAGGTAAGAGGCGGGAAGTACGTGCGCTTCCCGAACGAACGGCTGTGGGACGACTACGGCCTTACACGCCTTGCGCGGACGACCAAGGGCCTTCCGTGGGCGAAGGCATGATCTCGTCGGAAAGCTGGATGCGGGAAACCCGCACGTCCAGTTTGAGGCAGCGGGGGACTGGAAACGCGGTCATGGGAGCCGGACTGAGGCCCAGAGCGAAAGCGATGGAATAGCCACCGGACCCTGTAGCTGGCGCGCCAGCCCTCGACTCTACTTAGAGGGAGATATGGTCACATTCGCCGAGGCCATGAAAGGATTCTCTAGAAGCTTCAGTTCTCTCAATTTGTCAATCGGCGCCACGACTCCAAGTTGAACGCCGCATCTGAGGAAATACACGGCGGACTGTTCAAGAAATGGAGCAACGGTGTTCGGTGTGGCTCTACTCACTGCTACTACAACTGACGTAAGTCCCGGCATTTTCGCCAACCGGCGAAGAACTTCCTGATGATCAAGCGTGTCTTCTGCACGAAATGAATAGGAGAAACCCATACCCAGATGGCGAGCTAATGTCGAAAGCTGGTAAAGAGGTTCAATATCGGGCAAAAAATGCCCGATAACTGAGATATCTCGGTGATACATCAGACGTAACCGATACCCAAAAGCCGCTCCAGTGCCACACCGATACCAGAGATCATACTCCCGCACCCATCTTGTGAGAGATGGCAAAAGTCTTGAATTGGGCTCTCCCAAGAAAACCACAATAGACCTGAACCACTGCACGGCGGGGAAACACCCCGAAGTAGTATCAATGATCGATTTGCCGACTTCCATTTTGCCCTGTTGGTATCCCGTTCTATTGCAATTGATGCATCAGACCTGCATTCAAGGAACGCCGTTCGATATCTTCAAAATAAGACTTCAAGTAACGAACACGGTCTAGGTCCGAAAATATGGACCAACACATGTGACAGATGTTCATATAATCGGAGCCTATATGAAAGCCCGCCGTTTCAAGAATCGAACGCAGCCAGGACACCCCCCCCCAATACCAATGTGCGAAGCAGCGGTGAACTGTTCATGGAAGCTACTATGGAAGCGAGAGGTTGTTGACGAATGTTGCCGAAAAGACGAGCACCCGTATGATCGAGGCCTGCGCAGCAGGGGTATACATCGCCCAAGGGGTTAACCGTCAAATTAAGCAAACTGTGACAATTGCCTTCAAGGTTGGAGTCAGACAAGACATGGAATTCACTAGGCGGTATAGTCATTGACGCACGCCCAGTGGGAAACACAGGGCCACACGTTATACGATTCGCCTGACTGACAGCTTCGTCGGGAAGAAGCTGAAGTGCTTCCTGATAGGTATGAGTTTTCGTGGATAGGAGGCGAAGGTTGACTTCTATTTCGACTTCTCTACAAGCTCGGATGCAGTTTCCAACTGCCATGGGATCGATATAGGGCAGATGCCAGATATCCCAACTAATTTCCACGCCGGTCAGACCCGCTTCTCTAGCTTGAGATGCAATACATTTTGCCCTTTTTTCTCGTAGACCCCAGTAGGCATTCGTGGTTGTTGTAATGTCTAAGAAGCCAACCGTCCGGGCAACCCGAAAAAGTTGTAAACAACTATTGATATCTAGAAACGCCTCCCCCCCGGACAGAT
Organism: Caldilineaceae bacterium; assembly: GCA_028819675.1. The sequence continues at coordinate 1,778 of JAPPKT010000062.1, forward strand.
GGAAGCGTGGGCATATCGATTCTATTTCCGCAGCTTCAAGAAGCAACCTAGCTAGATCTTCAGTTTCAAGGGTTGCAGCACCAAGAACGTCAGAGCCTTTGGGCCCTGCGGATTGATAACACATGGCACACTTTGCATTACATCGAGTGGTGCTCTCGACCACCAACGCCTGATAAAAAAGAGGCATCGTCATGAACTGTACGTATTTGGCCAGTTCGCCACCGTCGTGTTCAAGAACCCTCTGTGTATATATTAATGGTCCCGAAATAGTTGTCATCCTCCTACCGGCACAGACGAGGCGACGCGCTGTCTCAGTACCGTATTGAGATTCGTCGACAAATGGCAGCTATTTTTGGAACCTTAATATGTTTCGTTCGTTGCCCTCCAAATTGTGCTCACTCATTTTTTGCGACTTTGCCTTGATCGTATTCCACGTAATTGAGGGCTGCCGGGCTGATCGTTGCATTCGCATCGTCTAAGCTCTCGACCTTATCCCCCCTTGTCAGAAAGGAATCGCCATCGGTATCACCACACATTCGTCGAAATTGGCCCCAATTTATAGGTTTGCTACTCGAAACAAAGAAGGATTGCCGGTCTTGGATATGGAAATGTAAATGGGGCTCCGTAGAGTGCCCAGAGTTGCCGCATTCTCCGATCTTTTGACCCGTGATTATTTCTTGACCTACCGCAACCTTTACACTTCCGAGTCGGAGATGAGCAAGCAGGCTGAACTCATTATTCAGATGCCTTATGACCACGTAATTCCCTCGTACATCCTTACATAACACATCAACTGCACCTGTCCCAGGCCACGGACAATCGCGTTGCCCATCTCGCACTGATACAATAGTACCGTCGGCCGGGGCTAAAATTGCTTGTCCGAAACTGGGGTAGGTATCCAGATCATTATTCCCGGTGATTTGTCCCACCCCAATGTCACCGCGCTCTTTGACAAAATCGTACGCATATCTCTGGTTCGGAAGGTTCCATGAGTGTGATGTCTCAGGAGTGATACCACCGTTGACGACCTTCCATTTACCTTGAAAGGGGAGCCTGTATATAATCCTTGTACTCATGTCTTCTGTGGCCGGCTGCTTTGATGGGCATCGAAATAAAGCAACAATCTGACCTAAGAACAGAATGGACTGCACAAATAGGAAGGGATTAAAAAGTGTCGATATACAACTGCTTAGCACAAATTTGAACAGAAATGCCTTGCCTTCTGACATAGTCGCCACATCACGGCAGCAAGTCAAACGGTGCCAAACGATTGTCTTTGTAGGGATCTTGAACGATCCCTTCTGCCGGCTCCCTCATGGGGTTTACAACATCGGAGGGGTTTACAACATCGGAATGGAAGAGACGGGGAGTGTCATCTGCCCCGAGGTCCATTAGACGTTGCCAGGCGGGTTCCATTGTTGTTATATCTCCACTCTGATTCCAGATGTCATTAAACTCCTTAGTAGCTGTGTCTGTCAGATCTATTCCCATGTCCGAATTGAACTTGGTTGTATTGTAAACCATAACAGCTGCCATTACTACTGCCGAAGCTGCCGTCACAACCTGGGCCGCCGCTACTACAAAGGCAGCTGCAGAACTCCCCACCTCAGAGTCAGAGGGTTTATAGCCTTCTAAACCGAGATCTCTGAGAGTGGCTTTGCGCAATTCTTCAGTGGCCTCAGGGTCAGGAAAGTCGCTATGTGTATCTCGGTATTCTTCGATCTTACGCGTGAATTTCACAAATAAATCTTTACGCCAGCCCTTTACCAAATTTGTCGCTTCACTTCCGGGGTGAAATTCCAACCAAGTTGCATTTAGAACATCTTCAGAGAAGATAACTCCTTCAGTGGAGCCTTTATTCTGTACAAAGTGTCGCGCCTTAGCGGGGTCCTCGAAGAGGCTCTTGAGGAAACCGACCTGGCTATCTCTAGGGGACGGAACCCCAACCGGCTGTGCATTCGCGGCCTCCATTATCAATTGGGTCGCTCCTACAATCGTAAATCCTAAACCAAGCAACTTCGGGAACGCCTCCCGGCGGGAAAGCCGATTGTTTATGATACCCGACACAACATCCTGGGCTTCTGAATGGTCCATGTCCTTACCTCGACTTTGTACAAAAGGAGAGCAGTTCCAGGGGCATCGTCCCCCGTGATGCAATCGTGCAACCCGTTACGGCGTCGTCCGCTGGGCAACGCCCGGACACCGAAGCGCAATTCAGCAACGCTAATGGCGGACAGATAAAGCGTCTCCAGCGTCTGCGCGTCAAGCCAGTCGCCGACGCGCGGATCCGGAAATCTGCGCAGCGGCTCCGACATCACATTGGTGTCTACCAAGATCATTCTAGATCAAGCGGCAGGACCGGAGCCGAATCGCGCTGGGCAAACACTGCCGCCTCGTCATCCGTCAACTCGACGCGCCGGCCAGCCGCGGTCAACAGCGACCCTAGCCCGATCCGTCCTGCCGGGCGAACCGTTTCTTCCAGGATGGCGCGCACCTCCGCCTCGGTGCTGCGGCCGCGCAAGGCCGCCCGAACACGCAGGGCGCGATGCACCTCGTCGGGCACGTTGCGCACAGTCAGTGTCGCCATAATCGATATTCCTCAGTGCTGCCAATGCTGTCAGCAGCACAGCATAAAGGCAACCAGGCGTCATTGCAGGATTTGTGTAGAGTCGGCAATTGGCGCGAGGGACGGGCTGAAGGCCTGGACAATGGTGAAAGCCTCCGGTCAACGGCCACTTTCCGCCCGCAGTTACTGCGCCAGCCCTCGGCCCTGCCTGAGGGGAGGACAACAACGATGTTACCCCTCAAAAGCGCCGGAGCAGAAATCACCGGCGACATGGCCGTGCGGGTTGCGAATTTCGCCGGCCGTACCGCCCTGCGGCTTCTAGTTGGGTAGTAACATCACACATACAATCACCACCACCAGCTTCTTCATGGCAACTATTCCTTGCTTGTCCAACGCCTACGATTGTGCCGGTTGGTAGCGTCGAACATCGATTTCGTCGGCCCGGGCCCGCATCTGCGTCGCGTCGTGCCATGCTTGCATCCGCAATAGCAGGTCCATGCTGAGGCCGAACGCCTTCTCGATTCGCAGCGCCATTTCGGGCGATAGTGGGATATTGCCGTTCAGCAAAGCTGAAAGCGTCGCACAGCGCACGCCGAGAATCCGGGCCGTTGCTGAAACGCTCAACCCGAATTCCTCCATGGCCTCAATCCGGATGAAGGCTCCGGGGTGCGAGGGGGTCATCCCCATCTTGATACCACTGGTCATCAGTGATAGTCCTCGAGGTTCACGCGCTCAACTCCGCCATCCCGTTCCTCGAAGGTAATCCGCCAGTTGCCCGACACGGAGACGCTCCACTCGTTCCGACGTTCACCTGATAGCCGATGAACCCTCCATCCGGGAGCCGCCTCGCGGATGAAGCCCTCCATGTTTTCGGCCATGACCAGCGCGGTTATGATACCGCGCACCCGCTCCACCAAGTCCTGTTTCACAAGCCGGGACGTATCGTCCTCGAAAAGCTGACGCAAACCCCGATGACGAATGGAACGGACGATCATGCGCGCATATATACAGCAGCACTGTACAGGATGCAAATACCTTCAAGAAGCGTTCTGATCACTCGGACTTGGGGAAAGTGACCGCTATGCCTGGCCGTGCCCCGGTCGGGTTTCAGAACGGTAGGGCGCCTCTTTGCACAATCACACAGGCACGCAAAAGGCGCTGGCTAATGCCCCAGCCTGAGTTGCAGCATCACCCCGTGCTCGGGGCTGCCGGCACCCGGATTCTCCAGGCGGCTTGCCTCGACGCCCAGCGTCAGGTCGAGCTCTTCCCTTCGCGCCACGCTGAGGTGCCAGCCGAGAGTGTAATCGTGGCGCCCCTCGGACAGGCCGAAGCCCAGTTTTGGCGTGCCGATGAAGCGACCGCCTCCGAGCGGCAGGCCGTAGCCCATTTGTGCCTGCAGGCGGCTCGCCCCATAGGTGGGAAGCACCAAAAACCGTGGGGCAATCGGTCAGCGCACCGGATAGCTTCGGTTGCTCAGTCCCAGATACCTTCAGTGCCAAGACCCCCGACTCGAATTTCCCTTACCCACACGGACCTGGAACTGCCCCACAGTTTTTGGTGCTCTCTTGACACGTCGAACGGCCGCGCCGGGGCCCGCACGATGGGCGCTTCAGTGCCGGCGAGCTCCACCGCCAGAGCCGCCAGCCGGCCAAGCGTGGTCGGCCGGCCGGTGAGCAGATGGATGGGCGGCGGCGCCTCTCCTTCCGACAGCAACTCGATGAGGGCGACAAGGCCGCGGACCGTATCGTCGAGGTGGGTGAAGTCGAAGACGTTGCCCTCGCCTTCCACGCGCAGGGGACTCCCCCGCGCCGCGGCGCGAGCGAATGCCGGCACGACGCGGTCCGGGTAGTCGCGGGGGCTGCCGTAGACGTTGGAGAGCCTGACCACGGCGGCGCGCAGGCCCCCGGCCCTGGCCGCCTCGACGAGTCGCTCGCCCTCTGCCTTGCAGCGCCCGTATACGTTGACGGGCCGCAGCGGCGCGTCCTCGGTGACGGGAAGATGGTCAGGCTGCCCATAGACTTCGCGACTGCTGGCGAAGAGCAGCCACGGCCGCCGTGTCGATTCGACGGCTACCTGGATGACGTTGCGCAGACCGCCGACGTTGATGTCCCTACAGCCCTGCGGGTCGCGTTCCGCCCACACGACGCGGGAGACCGCGGCGAGATGGACGATGCCGTGGCAGCCGGCGACCGAATCGCGGATGCATTTGGCCTCCCGCACGTCGCCGGCTTCGCCGCATGATCCCCGCAGATCCAGCCCGGCGACTTCAGTTCCCCGGCCTGCGAGCGCCGAGCGCAGGGCCCTGCCGATCAGCCCTTGCGAACCGGTGATGAGTATCGGACCGTCCATGTTTGCGCTCCAGCGACGCGTCGGCGTTCCAGAGAACCATGTCGCCGGGGCGTCTCGTCTTGAGCGTTCGACTCCATCGCATGGCCGGCACTGTCTCTCACCTCGACTCCGACCTGACTGGACTCGCGGCTCGAAGCTGTTAATGCTCGACGGCGGCCCCCGGGCTCCCTGAACGTTCAGCCGGAGTCGTGTTCGGGAGGGGGAAGCTGAACCCAGCCGCGTCCCCAGTTCGGTTGCCGACTCAGGTGTAAATGGCCATCCGTATAAGCGCCGGGGCGCTGGGATAACGGCCTACATCCCGAAGAACCTGTCGCTCCAGAAGCCGCTCACTGGTATTGAATGCCAGGATACGACCGGTCACCTCGCCGATATCAGAAAGAGCCCCGATCGTCACGCCATCGAGCCTGAAATGCTCCGCCCAGTGGTCGAGGCGCGGATGGAAGAACCTCGCGTAAGCGCCTGTTTCCTGAATCATCGAACCAATGTCGCTGCCCTTGGCTCGATTGCAGAACGCGCACGCGTACGCCAAATTGCCCGCTTCCGTTGCCCCACCGTGTTTCTGACTGATGACGTGATCCACTTCACAACCGAAGACGGTGTCGTCTTCATGAATCAGACAGTACTCGCACAGGGCATCGGCGCGGGTTGCCACCACGCGCCGCAGGGCGGCACTGACGTAACTACTCATGGGCCAGATGCGTTCGGGCGCGGGCCTTGGCCAGACGCATGACGTGTTCCAGTTGCAGATAGTGTTCCAGCTCGGCGATTTCTTCCGGCGAAAGGCCCGTGGTCTTCTCCTGTTCAATCAGGTCCGCGACCCGCGCCTTGGCCGCCTCAGACGGCTGGTACGCCACCACGTCGCGCGGGCTCGTGCCCGCCGCAATGAAGTCGACGAGTTCTTCGTAGGCTCGCGTCATCGTCATGTCACATGCCCCTTCGCATAATCAACGTCTGAACCAGATCGCGTCATTTGCCGGCAAGGCGAATCCTGCCTCCGTGACGCTGCAGCAGTCACCAGCAGCCAAGCCCTACGGAGCGCCGTGCCAAGACCCTGCTTCCGCCATCATGGCCGTACACGCTCGAGTGTTCGGTACACGGTAGCTCGCGATACGGCAAACATCTCCGCCAAGTCTGTAACCGAATACTCGCCCGTATCATACATCCGTCTGAGCTCGCGGGCCTGCTTGCTTGAGAGCTTCGGCTGCTTGCCGCGCAGCTTGCCCCTGGCGCGGGCAACGGCCATGCCCTCGCGGGTGCGCATGCGGATCAGGTCCGCCTCGAACTCGGCGAAGGTGGCAAGGATGTTGAAGAACATCTTGCCCATGGGATCGCCGGGATCGTAGACGGTCTGTCCCAAGGCAAGCCTCACGCCCTTGGCGCTCAACTGGTCCGCTATGGCGCGGGCATCCGGCACGGATCGGGCCAACCGATCCAGCTTCGCCACGACCAGGGTATCGCCCTGGCGCACCGCGGCGAGGGCCTGGTCCAGCCCGGGGCGGGCGCGGCTGGTTCCAGTGAGGCCGTGGTCCGTGTAGATGTAGTCGGGCGACACCCCGAGGTCCTGCAAGGCCTTCCGTTGGGCAGTGAGGTCCTGCCTGTCGGTGGAGCAGTGGGCGTATCCGACGAGGGTCTGGGTCATGAGCGGCAGTGTACGATTAAGCCACCTCTACTGCAAAACAAGTCGCACCACCTAAACGGACACGGGAACGGTCAGCAACCATGCGGGTCACGGGTTCCTTGTTGCAACGTTCGCTGGACGATCCTCTTGCGGACATGACCGAGGCGGCCATTTGGAAGTCATCAGGGGTTCGCCAACGGTATCTGCTCGTTTTCTGGAAAGCAGGAAGTCCTGGAGAAGGCAGGAAAGCCATCAGGCGAGGAGAGGAAGGCCTGCCGGTCTCGCGGTCCAGGTCTCATTCTCAGCAATGTGGGTCCGTCTCAGTTAATGTGGGCTCATTCTCACGTAATGTGGGCCCAAGCCGAATTACAGTCTCAGAT
>JAPPKT010000251.1 GCA_028819675.1 Caldilineaceae bacterium
TGTGTTAATCAAATCTTTCCCACCCCCCCCAAAAAAAACCCCCCCCCGTGCTCACTTGGTTGGTGTGGTGGGGGGGGGGGGGGGGGGGGGCCCCCCCCCCCCACAAGGGAGGGCGCTTGCGCCCGACCGCCCAAAAAAGCGAGGAGAGAGGGAAGAGAGAGAATTGCCGTTTCCTCTGACTCAGAGTTGATCGCGGGATGGGTACGGATCCGTTGCTACCCGAGGTATAGGAAAGTTCGCCCCATTTTGGGATGCAACCTGACGGGCTCTGAGAGTTGACAGTCTGAACCTATTGAGATATATTCTGTTGCAACAACTGAACAGTAATGACTGTGAACCGGAATAGTAGCGCTCAGAGCGGGCTCCAGAGAGTCCCGGACAGGTGGAAGCGGGACAGCAGCGCAGAGTGTGAATGGACCGGGGAGTTGGACGGCGAACTGTGGACACGAACCGATATTGGGGCCAATTGGCTTTCCAGTAAAGTGAAGTGCCACGTACTAGCCGGATTCGGAGACGCCACCGTTATCAGGGCGCTGCAGTTCAGACAATTGCGCCGCCAGGCGAGATCGTCTGAATGCGATGAGTGAGACTGGTGCGAGCATCCCTTGCGTTTCATGCAAGGGTTTTTTGTTGTCCATTGTTCACCAGTCTAAACAGGGTGGCACCGCGGGCGTCATGACGAACCTCGTCCCTTCTAGCAGCAGTTTATGACTGCTATGGAGACGGGGTTTTTTGTTGGGAAAGAAACTGGGCCAGGATTCGAGGGAAGAGGAGAGGGCACATGGCAACCTATAGTCCTTCACTGGAAGAGGTGCGGGAGTTCGCGGCAACCGGAAATACGATCCCGGTGTTCCGGGAACTGCCAGCCGACCTGGAGACGCCGGTCTCGGTCTACCTGAAATTGCGCAACGGCGGCCCCTCTTTTTTGCTGGAGTCGGTTGAGAAAGGGGAGCAAGTTGGCCGGTACAGCTTTCTGGGTGTGCGTCCGCCGTTGACACTGTGCGCACAAGGTGACCAGATGGTCATTGGCGGGGCGGACGGCGCCGAGTTGGAACGCCAGAAAGGCGACCCGTTCGAGGCCGTGCGCAGCCTTCTGGCGGAACGCTGCCCTGTCGAAGTCCCTGGCCTGCCTCGCTTTTCGGGAGGCGCGGTCGGCTATTTCGGCTACGACACTGTGCGATTCGTCGAACGCCTGCCCACCACGGCAGAGAGGAAGCTGGCTATTCCGGACATGCTGTTGCTCTTCAGCGACAACCTGGTTGTCTTCGACCACGTGCAGAACAAGCTGCTGGTCATAGCCAACATGCAAACAACGGGGCAGGGGCTGGCGACAGAGGAACAGATTGAAACGGCCTACGCTGATGCGGTTGCCCGCATCGATGCGATTGTCAGCGACGTGCGGCAACCTCTCACGCCGCCGGTGAATTCCCCTGTTGCGGGTGATGCCGAGTGGCGCAGTAACTTTGCCAAAGAGGAGTACGAAGAGATTGTGCGCCAGGCAAAGGAGTATATCGCTGCCGGCGACATTTTCCAGGTCGTACCCAGTCAGCGCCTCAGCCGTTCGACTGATGCGGAGCCGTTTGCGATTTATCGCGCTCTTCGCATGTTGAACCCATCGCCCTATATGTACTTCCTGGAATTCAACGGCGTAGCCGGCTTGGAAGAGATTTCCGGGACCGTCGAGCCGTTATGGATTATCGGATCCAGCCCGGAAATGCACGTCAGGCTCGAAGACGGTCGCGCATTCTTGCACCCGATCGCAGGTACGCGCTGGCGGGGCGAAAACGCCGCCGAGGACGACGCTCTGGCAGAAGGGCTACTGAACGATCCGAAGGAACGGGCCGAGCACGTGATGTTGGTCGATCTGGGACGCAACGACCTTGGGCGAGTTTGTGAATATGGCACTGTGAGAGTACCAGAAATGATGGTGATTGAACGCTACAGCCATGTCATGCACATTGTCAGCGATGTCCAAGGGGAACTGGCGCCCGGTCACGACGCAATAAGCCTGCTTAAGGCAACCTTTCCGGCAGGCACGGTCAGCGGGGCGCCGAAAGTCAGAGCCATGGAGATCATCGAGGAATTGGAGGGACTGCGACGCGGGCTTTATGCCGGCGCGGTCGGGTACATCGACTACGATGGCACGATGGACACTTGCATCGCCATTCGCACGATTGTGATGCAGGGCAGGACATGCCACCTGCAAGCGGGCGGCGGCGTTGTAGCCGACAGCGATCCCACCTATGAATGGGAAGAGACGCTAAACAAGGCCAAGGCACTCTCTGCTGCGGTTCAGCGGGCCGAAGAGGGTCTTGACGACTGAGACTGCGCAATAGCCGAATACCTTTAGACTTTTCTTGTATAGGAGGGGGGAAGTGACACAAAAGAAGCGGATTCTTACCGGCGACCGTCCAACGGGGAAACTACACGTGGGACACTATGTAGGCAGTTTACAGCACCGGCTGGCATTCCAGGAGGAGTATGAATGCTTCTTCATCATAGCCGACCTCCACATGCTGACTACGAAGCCATCCAAAGAGGACATTGCGCAAATCGGAGAAAACGCTCGCGAGATCGTTCTCGATCACCTCGCAATTGGAATCGACCCGTCCAAGACATCGTTCTATCTGCAGTCGGCCGTGCATGAAATCTACGAGATGCACCTGATTCTCAGCGGTATGGTAACGGTTGAGCGCTTGCAACAGCTGCCCACTATCAAGGATATGGCGGCGGCAGCCGAAATGGAGCAGATGCCCTATAACTTGCTCGGCTACCCCGTTTTGCAGGCGGCCGACATTCTGATGCCGCGTGCGCACATGGTGCCGGTAGGCAAGGATAACGAGTCCCACATTGAGATCAGCCGGCAGATTGCGCGGCGCTTTAACAACGCCTACTCCGAAGTCTTTCCTTTGCCGGACGCATACATCGTCGGCGGCACGCTCGTTGGCACTGACGGACAGGCCAAGATGAGCAAAAGCCTGGGCAACGCAATCCTTCTCAGCGACGACTCGGCCACGGTCAGGAAAGGGGTGATGAGCATGTATACGGACCCCAATCGTATCCGCGCCGACATTCCCGGCACTGTCGAAGGCAACCCTGTCTTCAGCTATCATGACACGTTCAATCCCAATAAGGAGGAGGTGGAAGATCTGAAGAGCCGGTACCGGGAGGGCGCCGTCGGCGATGTGGAGGTGAAGACGAAACTGTTCAACGCCCTGGAAAACTTCCTCGAACCGATTCGCGAACGGCGAGCTTACTACGCCGAGCAGACTGGTTTCACCGACCAACTGATTTACGAGGGCACGCAGCGGGCGCAGGGGGAGGCCAGGCAGACGCTCATGGAAATGAAGAAGGCGATGGGATTGACGGGAGTTTGGAATCGGATCCGCCGCTCGAATGAGCGCCGCCAAAAGAGGCTCGCGAGGGCTTAGCCGGGAAACAGGTGAAAGGAGCGGGGCAATGATCGCCGTCATCGACAATTACGATAGCTTCACGTACAATCTGGTTCAGTTTCTGGGCGAAATCGTGTTAGAGACACCGTTGCCCGGTGGAGAAGAGGCCAACCGAATCCAAGTCTGGCGCAATGACGCGATCGACATCGAGCAGCTGATCGAGAAGAAGCCCAGCCATGTCATCATCAGCCCCGGTCCGGGCACGCCAAAGCAGGACAGCGGCGTCAGTAACGACGTGATCAGTCGCCTGGGCGACCGTACGCCCATCCTGGGCGTCTGCCTGGGGCAGCAGTGCATCGGTCATGTTCACGGCGGCAATGTTGAACGGGCACCACGGCTAATGCACGGCAAGGTCAGCCCGATTCATCACAAGGGTACGACTCTATTTCAGGGGATTCCAAGCCCTTTTACTGCTACACGTTACCATAGTCTGATTGTGGAAGAGCCCCTGCCGTCCGATTTGATCGCCACCGCCCACACGGTCGAGGGCGAGTTGATGGGCGTGCAGCACAGGTCCAAGCCCATCTTCGGCGTGCAGTTTCATCCGGAAAGTATTCTGACAGAGTACGGGCACGATCTTCTGCGAAACTTCCTTAATGTATGACTTGCGAAGCTGGCATGGGTGCATGGACACAGGCCGTTCTCGACTATCTTACCGGGTCAGCTACCAGCCGCTTTCGCGATCAGCAAGTGGCCATCGAGGACCACTGGCAGGGACGAGACAATCTGCTCTGGCGGGTCAGATGCAGCGATGGCACCGATGCCGTCGTCAAGATGTTTACAGACGCCGGCCAGGCGCGAAGCCGGCGACAGTTCAGTGGGCAGGAGCAGTTTTCGCCTGCAGGTTTGGCACCGGAGCCGCTCTGGTATGATCGCTATCCGCACGGACTACCGCGCCAGATCCTGGTCTACCGGTGGATGGACGGTGGAGTTCTGAAGCTTGCAGAACGCTTCCACCGCATGGCCCACGCCGATGCAGTGGCCCGGGTGCATCGTGCTGACAGGGACGAGGTGCAACGATTCAGCCCGCACCCTTTCAATCTGCTCACTTTCTGGCAGATTTGGAAGGCGGGGGAAAGCCCACTGCATGAGTGGGTAACTGCTGCGGACGCTCCACTTTTGGCCGACCAGCTCTCTATGCTCTGGTCGGCCGCGCACCTGCTGATGGCCGGGGCGCTGCCGCTGTTGGGCGAAACGCCGCCTTCACCAATCCACGGTGACTTGACGGCAGAAAATGCCCTGTTCCACAGGGGGCAGGTTCTATTGGTGGACTGGGAGTTTTTCGGGCTGGGCGACCCGGCCCAGGAGATCGCCCGCTTTCTGTTTTACGGGGGAGAGGACTGGTCTGATGAGGCCAAATATGAGTGGCTGGAATACTACCGGGCCGGCAGTTCCGAACCTGGTTTGCCGGATCGAGTCGACCTGTATTTGCGGCTATACAACTTTCAGGCAGTTACATTTTTGCTGGAAGGCATTCGACAAGGGACCCTTCCGCCACCCGCCGAAACGGATCCAGAAACAGACGGAGTTGAATTTCATTCTTTTCTCATCAGCGCCTTAGCCGCCGCTCTGCGCCGCTCGCTTGCCATATGGGAACTATCTCCGCTGGGAAAAGGAGACTTTCAACAGCTAGCAGACGAGATCAAGTGCTTGTCAGACATTGAGTCGCACGAAAGTTAGCTGTCGACATTTGCCGCAGATTCATTGATACAGTTCGAAGAGACAGGAGAAACAGTTATGGCGTCACCCATACATGAAGCACTGGAATCGATTCTTGCCGGTCAGGAACTTGACGTCGACGCGGCAGACGCGGCGATGACACAGATTATGAGCGGCCAGGCGACCGGTGCCCAGATCGGCGCGTTCCTAGCGGGGCTGCGCATGAAAGGGGAAAGTATCGCCGAAATCACCGGTTGCGCCCGGGCGATGAAGCGCGTCGCAGTGCCGGTGCGGCCTGCTCTCAACGGACAGCGCCTCCTTGACACCTGCGGTACGGGCGGTGATCAGACCGGCACATTCAACATCAGTACCACCGTTGCCTTCGTCGTCGCCGGGGCAGGCGAGAAAGTGGCAAAGCACGGCAACAGGTCTGCCAGTAGTCAATGCGGCAGCGCTGATGTGCTTGAGGAGTTAGGGGTCAGATTGGACTTGGGGCCTGAGCAGGTCGCCGAGTGCATCGAGGACGTTGGCATCGGCTTTCTGTTCGCACCGCTGTACCATCCCGCCATGAAGTACGCCATCGGCCCGCGCAGGGAGTTGGCGACGCGCACTATTTTCAACATACTTGGTCCGCTTACAAACCCGGCCAATGCCACGCACCAGGTAATCGGCGTCCCCAGCGTCGATCTGACGCATCAGATGGCGGAGGTCCTGGGGCAGATGGGAAGCACTGCAGCATTTGTCGTCCACGGAACCACCAGAGATGGGGGAGGCGTGGACGAGCTCACCACCACAGGAGTCAATCGAGTCAGCCATCTTCGGAACGGCGAAGTCTGGGAAAGTGAGCTGTCGGCGACCGATCTTGGACTTGCACCCGCGTCGCTCGACGACCTGGCAGGGGGAGACGCAGGAACAAACGCCGCAATCACCCGGGGAATCCTCAGTGGTGAACTGCGCGGCCCCAAGCGGGATGTGGTACTATTGAACGCGGCGGCAGCCTTGGCAACCGAGAATGGTGACTGGAGGGCAGGACTGAACGCGGCGGGAGAATCGATCGACAGCGGCGCAGCACAGGACTCGCTGACCAGGTTTATCGAGAAGACGCAGAGCTTCAGCGGAAACGAAAAGTAAAATGGCCAGGTTTTCTCAGTTGGAAATCAGCAAACACAAGGGCCAGGTCCTTGACAGGATCATGGCCTGGAAGCGCCAGGAGGTGGCCCGTCAGATGGAGGATGTGCCTCTGGCCGAACTCAAGGCCCTTGTGTCGTTGGCCGAGCCGCCTCTGGATTTCGCAGCCGCGCTTACAGCCGAGAGAGGGGCAAGTCTCATCGCCGAAGTGAAGCGTGCGAGCCCCTCCAAGGGGTTAATCGCCCAGGACTGGTCACCGACTGCCATTGCTGAGACATACGCTGCCAGTGGCGCGGCCGCGATCTCCTGCCTGACGGATGCACGTTTTTTCCAAGGAAAACTGGCTTACCTTGCGGAAATCGTCGAGCACCTACGCGCCAGTGACATGCCCACGCCGCTGCTGCGCAAGGAGTTTATCTATCATCCATATCAGGTGTACGAGGCGCGCGCGGCCGGCGCCGATGCTCTGCTGCTCATCGTTGGCGTGTTGGGAGACGCCGACCTGCGGGAGTTGATCGATTTGACGAACAGACTGGGGATGGCCGCGCTGGTGGAAGTCCATGACGAGGAGGAAGTAGCGCGCGCGTTGGCGGCGGAGGCCCGGATCATCGGCGTTAATAACCGTAACCTGAAGACGTTCGACGTGGATATCGAAACCACAGCCCGGTTGCGGGAACTGATTCCTGCCGAAGTTATCCTGGTCGGCGAGAGTGGAATCCGCGATGCGACCGACGTAAAGCGCATGGCCGAGATGGGCTGCGATGCTATTCTCGTGGGCGAGAGCTTTTGCAAATTGCCTCAGGCAGAACGGGACGGGCTTGTGCGCGAATTTGTACTCGCGGGCCGACAGTGATTCAGGAATCCCTGAGAACAAGTATTCCATGCCCGGATCGCATCCCCCATGACCGGCACAATTCTCAATGTGATCGCCGTCTTGATTGGCGGTTCAGTTGGTACGATATTGGGTCACCGGCTGCCCGCCAGAGTCCAGCAAACGGTCCTGCATGGCCTAGGACTGATAGTTCTCGCCATCGGCGTCATCATGGTTAGCGGAACGGGTAACGTTCTGATTCCTCTTTTCAGCGTCGTGACAGGAGGCGTCCTGGGCGAACTGCTACGCATTGAAGAAGGTCTGAACTGGCTGGGCAAGCAGGCGGAAGCGCGCTGGGGTGGACCCCTGGGCCAGGGCAAAGTGGCGGGCTGGAGCGTCACGCGGGCCTTTGTCACGTCCAGCCTGATTTTCTGTGTGGGCCCGATGACTATTCTGGGCAGCATACAGGATGGTCTGCTAGGGGACTTCGAGTTACTGGCGATCAAGAGCGCTTTGGACGGCTTTGCTGCCATCCCATTTGCTGCCAGCCTGGGGCCGGGCGTTTTGCTCAGTGTCGGGACGGTCGCGCTGGTGCAGGGAGGGCTGTCGGCACTGGCGATGGGAGTCGGCAGCGGACTCGGAGATGTCAGCCGGGAAACGCCATGGGTCATCGAACTGACGGCCACAGGCGGGGTTCTTATACTCGGAATCGGGCTGACTTTACTTGATCTGAAGAAGATCAGGATCGCCAATCTCTTGCCTAGTATCGCTATTGCACCCTTGCTGGTCTGGCTTCTGAGCATTGCAGGGGTTGGATTCTGACGGGGAAAACTCAGACTATATGACTGCTAATCTGCCAAGTTGAGCAATTGGAACAATGACGCACGTAAAGATATGCGGTATTACCAGTTTTGAAGACGGACTGTGTGCTGCCAGTGCCGGCGCGGACTATCTGGGATTCATCTTTTTCGAAAAGTCTCCTCGCTACATCGCGCCGGAGGCGGCGGGAGAAATAACTTCAAGGTTAGCCGAGCACCTGTCTGATTCGAGCAGGCGCATGGCTAGCGGCGCCGAAGCCGGTCAAACTCCCCACTTCATTGGTGTATTTGTAAATGAGTCTTTAGAAGCGGTGGAGAAGACGATTTGTCACGCCAATCTGGACTTTGCCCAGTTGCATGGAGAGGAGACCCCAGCCATGCTTGAGGCCCTCCGAGGACGCGGCTTCAAGGCGTTGCGCCCAACCAGTGCCGCCGAAGCCGAGATTGAGGCCGAATGGTACGCAGGGCTGGGTCCAAGTAGTGGTCCTCAACTCCTAGTCGATGCCTACGACCCCAATGAGTACGGCGGCACAGGAAAGCGAGCTGACTGGAAGGCTGCTGCTGGTTTGGGACGAATCTACCCCCGCCTGGTCCTGGCGGGCGGCCTGACCCCTAAAAATGTCGTCGCGGCCGTGGAGGTTGTTCGGCCTTGGGCGGTAGATGTATGCAGTGGCGTGGAGTTCGAACCCGGACGCAAAGACCCGGACAAGGTGCGCGAGTTTATATTTTCAGCCAAAGGCCGGGGGCAGCAGGCGCGGGATTTGAACGCCGGATGAG
>JAPPKT010000393.1 GCA_028819675.1 Caldilineaceae bacterium
ACGCCCCCTCTCCTACAACACGCCTCGCCGACCGTGTGTCGACATTGGTGACGAGTGCCAAATGGAAAGTGTCCAGCCAGACCACGTCCCGCCAGTCCCTTTAGATCCCCCTAGGTACCGGCCTTGTGCCTGCCCTCGCACCAGCCCCAACTGACGGACGCCACCGTACGGCCAGGCCTGGCGCCTGCACTGCGTCTCGCCAGAAGAAGGCATACAAGTCCAGCCACCGCTGGCGCTGATTCCCCGCCAGACTGTTCCCACCCCAAACCTGGAATGCACCAGTTGGGGCTGGGCTTCTCGCCTCCTCCCGCCTACCCGCTGCGTCGGCTCCGCCAGTGACGGCTGTCGCTCAGACAATCCAACCGGTCCGGAAACGAAACCGGAAACCGCGAACGGCTTCAGTAGCGGACCCGCCAGAGCTCGTAGAGCGGTGTACCGTCCTGCTGGACGTACTCCTGTTCGCGCTCCAGCCGGCCGTCTCTCTCACCGACCAGGCGCTCCAAAACTTCACGTCTTCCCTGGAAGAGCTCATTGCCCGGAGCGCGTAGGAGATAGACGTTATCAACATTTTCCAGGAACGGTTCAATTCGCTGGATAAACGCCTCGTCCGGCTCGGACAGGGAGCTGTAGCCAAATACCTCAATCGGCCTGACGCTGCCCGCACTCAGAAACCGGATCGGGGCCTCCATCCCCCAATCGAGAACGATGGGGGCGCCCATTCCGCCGTACCGTAGGTCATAGGCAAGATGGTAGGAGGCGTCTGAATGGTCTACCAGGCCCCCGCTGCGCGTCAGCGCGGCGTGGTAGGCGGCCGTTGCCCGTAGATCGAAAAGCACGCCGGCGCCGAAAAGGACGGCAAGTAAGACCTGGAGAACAGTCAACCGTCCGAATGGCAGTCTGATCAGGAGGCGTGAGCCCGTGTCGCGCAGCGCTTCCCACCCCCAGATTCTGGTTCTCGCCCGTCGCTTGCCGTCTCTGTCGTCAGCCTGTCGGGCATCGTAGGTCTCCGTACCGCCACCGGAAACGGACCTTCGCCAGAGTCCGTGCAGACCGGCGCCCGTCACGGCGATCGCCAGCGGGTGAAGCAGTGCATAGTGGGTGACGAACAGGTCGCTGACAGTGAACAGACTGACTGCGAACGCCGCGGCCAGCAGCAGAATGGGCGGACCGACCACACGGCGGCCAGCGGGGCGGGCCAGAGCGGCCACCGGCAGAACCAGCGCCAGCCAGGGGGTCAGCGCATTCCCCTCGACCGCGCCCAGATACCAGAGATGGTCACCGCGCAACGTCTGGAGCAGCTGCTGCCAGCGCACCGTCGCGTTCATCCAGACGGCGGCGTTGTCCACGCCATAGTAGCTGCTGCCGAGATTTTGCGTGATCGTCGCAAATGTGCCGCCCGTCTTGAGGTTGAACACAATCATGGGTACAAGGGGTAACGCGAAAGCCAGGGCAGCTGCAAGGGGAAAGGCAAGGTGGCGAAGATGACGCAGACGCGCGAGTCTGCCTTCTGGTGGCCCCGCAGGTGGAATCCGGTAGCTCTCCCCTGCAGCTGCACCAGGCAGGCGCCTTCCCCGCTGCCAAAGCCACCATCCGGCGCACATCAGGCCGAAAGGCAAAACTATCCACGCCGCCAGCAGCTTGGCATAGACTGCCAGCCCGCCGCAAAGTGCCGAAAGAATCAGCTCGCGGCCCCGCCCGAGCCGCAGCCAGCGGAGCGCCAGCCAGATACAGGCGAAAGTAATGGGAAACGTGGCGTTTGTAACGAATATCCCCTGTCGCTGCCAGAATACGAAACTGGGTGCGGCGGCAAGGAGGGTCAGGCAGGCGAGAGCGGCCGGGGCGACAGGTGCAATGGGAGCGGCACTGCGTTCACTGAGAGCCAGCCATTCCGATACAGTTCGCTCCAGCGCAAGCAGCCCAAGGACCGCCAGCGACAGCGCCAAGAGGCGCAGATTGGGTACGCCGATGCCGGTTACAGCCAGAAACGGTATCGCCAGATAAACGTTCACGGCGCCGATGTAGTCCTGCACCATCAAGGGAAGATCGAGGCCGAAGACGGATACAGTCGCGCCGCGGAACGCGGTCACGGGCGTGCCGTGGAGCAGCTCCATCGCGTTGACGCCCGCCTCTTTGGCTTCGTCGTAGTGGAGACCGGGGAGACCCAGTTGAAATGAGGCCAGAAAAAGAAAGAGGCTGACTGAAGCAACCAGCCAGCCAAACCGGACCTTGCTCTGCCGGCGCGTCATTCGACAATCAGTTCCAGGTCGCTGGCGAAGGACAGGTAGTTCCAGCCGCTGGCATAGAGCTTGATACTATCGATATGGGCCGGCGGTGTCGCGTCCAATAGTTCCATCAGGTTTTCCGACTCATAGCTATGCCAGTTGAACAGCGGGACCTGTTCGCCACCGAACAGAGGATAAGAAGGTAGTGGGTCCATGTTGTAGAAGCCGTGCCCCCACCGCCGTTCCTCGCCAAAGATGTCCATAAATGTGATTTCGACGCGTAAGGGGAATTCAGAGCTCTGCTCTCCCGCGCCTGCCAGGGTCTGCCAGTCCAGATTGACGTCCAGCTTGACGACCAAAGAATCGTAGTTGTGTACGTCCTGGTCAACAATCTGGCGTATTCCAATCTCGGTATGCATCTGGTCAGGTCCCCTGTATGAGAAGCGGGCCGCGTGACGGCCGTCCTTCTCGATGAAGTCTACCGTTCCCGGCGTTACATGTGGCGGCGTGTAGCTTTCCCACACCTCCCCCAGAGGTCTGGTGAAAGCGCTGTCCTGAAGCAGGTTATGCACCGCCGCAACTGCCGGCAATATCGTCCCGTCTGCTTGAATCCACGAGCGCAGACCCGGTTCGATCTCGACAGGCTCCAGTCCAGGCCGAAAGATCCTCGCCACACCTTGTTTCACAACAATTTCGCTGCTATCCGCATTGACAAAGAAAGCGTAGTTTCCTTCCTCAAGCTGGGCCTCGCCTTGCGGTGTCTCGATCTGAACTTCGACCGGCCGGTCGAATGCACTGCGCGTAAACAGCCGCACCTGTCCCTTTTGAACCCGGATGCGCAGCGTATAGGGTTCAATGCTGCCGGCAAAGTAGGGGCGCCGGCTCATTACAACCTCAAGAGACGAGTTGGGATAGAGGAGAATCGTTCCCATCAGTTCATCACTCTGTCCACCTGCGGGCAGGCCCAACACGCCTTGGGTCGCCGCGCCCGTCTCCAGCCGGCTGCCTTCGCTGATGCCTTCGCGTCTTTCCGTAAGGGCAATCGGCTGGTCGGAATTAGGTGGGTAGAGGAGAACTGTGCCTAGCGTGGTCTCGAATTGGAGAGCCTGTTTCGCGGCGACCGTGTGGTAGAGGTTGCGAACCGCCAGTGGGATGCTCGCTACCAGAAAAAGAAAGCATGCGAAGGAGAGTAGAAGGACAATCCAGGCTGCGCGTTCCGGTCGTTCACGCCAGCGGGGTATGGGCTGTGAACCGATGGACGACCTCTCGTCAACTGTGGCGCTCGGCGATACCGATGGCTCCGCCGTCATCGTTACGAATCCTCTCCACCCTCGCCCGGTGAGCGCCCGTTGGCGCTGCGTTTCCCGTACCGCCGCCCCTGCTGGTAGCGGCTCTCCCTTTTCTCGCGTTCTCTTTCCACCAGCTGGTCACTCAGTTTTTCCATCCAATAGCGCGCGTCGCGGTCGTTGGGATCGATCTCCAGGGCCCGCTGAAACATGGCGGAAGAACGGCTCAGGTTTCCCTGCTGTTTGTATATCAGGCCCAAGTGGTAGTGAACGTTCGGTGTGGAGGGATCAATCCAGAGCGCTCGTTCGTAGGCAGCAATTGCCCTCGCCTGGTGCTTTGGACCTGACGTTTCCAGCCGGCCCAGATAGGCGGCTGCCAGATTCGTCCACAGAAGTACATTGTCAGGTGAAGCATCCACGGCCCTTTTCAAGGTTTCGACCGCCTTGGCCCACTTTCGCTGCAAAATCAGTGCACCGCCCATGTTTATGGCGATGTCGGGGTCGTCGGGCAAGTCGGCCTGGAGCGGCTCGAGCACGGCGATGGCCTCACCGGGCCGGTTCGCGCGCAACAGGCGGGCGCTCTCGTTGAGTATGCGGCGGTAATCGGCGGAGGTGCCGCCATTTTCAGATGTAGAGTTGCTCTGGTTGCTGTCCGTCATCGCTCTATGTGTACTTTCACTCGGAAGGCATGGCTGGCGCAGTGATACGCAGACACTGTTCAAACGCAATCAATCTGCCCGCTCAAACGCTTCGGCAGGGTTGCCGGTTCCCTCGTCTAAGTTGTGGAACACTTCGTATTCGTCCAGGGTTGGAGCAAAGAATTCGACCACAAATTCGTTGGGCAGCCCCATGGGCAGAACCAGCTCACTGAGCAGGGCCTGAACGAACATGCGCCTGCGTTCAGCTTCGAGTTGCAGCGAATCCATGTCCCATAACAGGAGCGTTCCGTACGTACCTTCTCCTGTGTAGTGAAGATCGAGTTTACCGATCGTAAGCGGCTGATCTTCTTCATCTGTCTGGGTCAAGTCAAAGAGTGCGTACTGTTCGGAACTGTGCGTGCGCACCAGGCGCTTGAGCTTCAGATTCACCACGCCTCCCAGTCATCTGCCTCATCGTCCCATTCTTCAAGTGTTTCATCAAACAGAGGAATGCTCTGGGCATCGCCGTAAAACAGGGCCTCTTCCAGTGCGTGCTCGGCCGTCTGCACTTCCTCCGGGTCTTCGCTGGCGCTCATTGCGCTCAGCATCTCCTTCGCCCGCCGCCCGCCTAGCCGGCCTAAAGCGAAAATCGCTGCCAGCCGCACCGCCTTTCCCTCGTCGGACAGCAGCTCGACCAGGTCTTCAAGCGCGTCTCGGGCTTCCAGTTCGCCGCAGGCACGCGCAGCGGCCGCGCGCATTTCCGTCTCCGGACTGCCTAGCTCGGCCTGTACGGTCGAACGCCAGCGCACGTCTGCACTGCGTCCCATTGCCCGCAGCGCAGCCAACCGCATCTCCTCATCGTGGGAATAGTAGCAATCTTCGATCAACTCCCGGATGCCCGTCTCCCCGGAGAAGGCGATGCTCTCCAACGCACGCGCCTGAACCGACAGCGGTTCCATATCGGCGTGCAGTACTGCTAACAGCGCGTCCTCGGCGCGCATGGCCAGGGCCGGCGAGAGCTCGTCCAATTCACCGGCAAGCACAAATGCGCCGAGTGCTTCGGCCGCCGCGGCGCGCACGGTATCGTAGGGGTCGTTGTTTAGTATATGAATCAGAGGACCGACAAGATCAGCTTCTCTGTCTTCCCACAGGCCGCGTATAGCCAGTATCCGCACGTCCGGCAGGGCGTCCTTCAGTGCCAGGCGCAGCAGACGGCCCAGTTGTACGTGCAGATTGGCAACGCTCTCTTCCACGAGCGACCGTATAATATGCAGCCTGCAGCCGTCTCTGATCGTGTTCCACGCCTCTTGCACGCGCCTCATGTCGGCCAGACTCAAGTCCGACAGGACGACCAACTCTTGCGCGGTCGGTAGCACATCGTCTTCGCGCAGTTGGCCTAACAGGACCTCGACAGTCTGCGCCGGTCTGGGTTGCGTCTGCGCGTCGCTGCTGGCTGTGACGGTGTCTCTCACGTCCCGCCTCACATTAAAAGAGTGTAACCTTTCCGAAAGCGGAGCTCCATCACCTGCATGGGGCTGGCTGCATTATAAACGACATTCGCACCGTTGCCAGATGAACCCCGCGTCCTGGTACGCCGCTGCCTGGAGCTACCCGGAAGGCGTCGCACTCGGTGTTTCGGTGACGACCTCTGTCGGCGTCGGTGTCGGCGTCGCCTGGAGCAGTCCGGGTAAAACGATTACGTCCCCAATCTGCAGTCGCGTGACGTCCAGGGGAGAGAGATCATTTGCCCTGAGTAAATCCTCTTGGGAAATCCCGAATCGTCTGGCAATTGCACCGATTGTATCGCCCGCTCTGATTGTGTAGGTCAGCCACGTGGGTGTAGGAGCGGCAGTCGGAGTCGCTGTCGCCGTTGTTGTCGCCGTCGAAGTTGCGGTAATGGTTGGCAGCGGGGGAAACACAGGAGCCGGCGTTGCTGTGTCTTCAATTGCGGCAACGGTCGCAGTCGGCTCTTCTTCAACCTGCGTTGCCGTTTCAGTCGCTGTCTCAGCCGGTGGAACCGGTGTGTCCGCAGGCATGGAACCGGCCTGCGACCCTTCAGTTTCTGTGCCTGATACTTCCTGCGTCGGCGTCGGGGTTGCGTTTGCGACAACCGCCGGCTCCGAATTGGAGCTGGCCGACTGTTCCGACTGGCCTGGGCCGCTCTGAACGACCGCGGGGGCCAGGCTCTCTCGCGCAGGCAGTACATTCGGCTCGCTGTCTGAGGAAGCCGGTGTGATTACAAAGTTCTGGAGTAGAGGTAAGTTGTCACTTTCCTGCAGGAAAGTCGGCATCCCGCGCGCAATGAGAACGATGGCCAGTACACCAACCAGCAGCGCCGGTACGCCAAAGGTGAGCATCCGCGACGGAGCGGCGTGCAGGTTGCGCCCACAACTGGGGCAAATTACATGGTCGGATGTGGCCTGCTTTCCGCAGCGGAGGCACCGAATTCGGGTGACTCGCGGGACAAGGCGAGTGCCGCACTCCGCGCATATGGTCTGATTGGGTAGAACTATGCTATAGCAGGAAGGGCAGCGCTTCGCGCCCCATGAAGGAACTTGCGCCTCCGAACGGCCTTCGGAATGAGGTGGAATTAACTGATCGGAGTCGACCTCCGAGAAGTTTGAACTTTCTCGTGTCATCGTCGGGGCATGTAACTCGCCTGTCCGGGAACTGTAAGGTTACGTCTGCGCCGTCACGGCCCCAACAGCTGGGACCAGTCGATGCCTTGGGGTCCGGAGCGGATGTCATTGATGGTTATGACAACCATCAGCCCCAACAGCAGGACAAATCCGACCAGATGTATGACGCCTTCTTTTTCAGGAGGCATTCGACGCCCGCGCAGCTTCTCGATGATGATGAACAGCAGCCGGCCCCCATCCAGCGCGGGTATCGGCAACAGATTGGCTATGGCCAGTCCGGCGCTTATGATGGCTGCCAGCTGCCACACTGGGAACCAGAGGCCCGTGTCTGCGGTGGCATTGACGGCCCCGCCCACGAGCTGGGCGATACCAACCGGGCCGGAGAGCGCAGCATCCTGGGGCGCCAGCCGCCCGGAGATCAACAGAACCGGCAGCGCGATCACCGCCTGCACATAGTCGACAATGCCTACGACGCCCTGCCAGATACTGCTGAAGAAGGGAAGTGTAACCAGCATCAGATTGCCGCTGATACCAACGCCCATTGCGCCTTGGCCGGGCGGGGGATCTTGGCGGGCCAGCACATCGCGGGTGTACAGTTCATCCCCTCGCAGCATCGTTACCGATATCGTCTCCCCCAAATGCGAAAGAACCACCTCGCCCAGGCCGCGTTCGACCGTTACGACCTCCCCATTGACGGCAAAAAAGATATCTCCCGGCATCAGCCCGGCTTCCTCAGCGGGGCTCCCCGGCGCCACCTGGGTGACCTGAGTGTGTAGAGCGGCGCGGGCAGAAACGTCTTCCAGCAGACTTTCCAGGTCGTTGCGGGTAGCAAAGGGAACCTGAAACGTGTGCAGGGCACTGTCGCGAAGAATGACGATGGTGCCGGCTTCCGCGGAGATGGGGGGCGTGCGCCGCTTCGGCCTCAAGAGTTCACCGGTTCTCGCATCGACATAGACGGGCTGTCCGTTGAAACGGAGGAGCGTGTCATTTTGCTTGAAAGCGGCCCCCATCAGTTCCGTGCCGGCTGCGACATCGTCCAACAGCGGATGCGCGGCGCCGGCGGGAAAGCCGGAAAAGACACTGGCAATCGAGAAAAAGATCGCCAGCAGAAAATTCATAGCCGGTCCGGCCAGTAGTGTCAGAACGCGGCCGCGTTTGCGGGCTGCGTTGAAGGAGCCGGGAGTGGTGTCGGCCATATCCTCTCCCTTCATTCGCACAAATGCGCCGAAGGGAATCGCGTTAAGAGTAAAATCCGTGCCGTCGTAGGTGAAGAGCTTGACCAGGCGCGGCGGGAATCCAAAGACGCCGAACTCTTCAACTTCGATGCCATTGCGCCGCGCAGCCAGGTAGTGACCCAGTTCATGGAAAAAGATCAGCAGGCCCAACAGTAGAAAAAATGAAACGATGGTTAGAAACATCCGTATCCTTACTCCGGCATCCGCAAGAAGGACTCTTTGCGTGCCCTCTTTCAACACCTCAATTCGAAGACGGTGGCACCACGTTTACCGCGCACCAGCCACTGCCTGCCGCTTACTCAGCTGGGGAAAGCCTCCGGTGTTCCTTCGGTACTCTCCCAGTTTCATTATACTAGGACGCCAAAATAGCGGGCAAATACTTCAGTCCTGCCACTATGTCTCCCTTTCCTCTCCCAAGCTCTCCAATTTCCGCCAAGAATGCACAACCTCAGCCGTTCCCCCTTCCTTACAAGAAGCGAGCTCAGCCCTATCTCACTCCTCACTTCTCTACTCTCTTTTCTCGCCTATGGGGCGGTGGGGCCCCCCCCGCCGCCCCGGGGGGGGGGGGGGGGGGCCCCCCCCCCCCCCCCCCCCCCCCCCCCCC
>JAPPKT010000401.1 GCA_028819675.1 Caldilineaceae bacterium
GCACTGGAGATCGCGGTCGCGCTGCGCGAGTCCCACCGCCGGGGCGGTCGCCGCATCGATCTGCCTGTTGCCGACCGCTCCCTTCGTATTCTGTCTGTCGAAATAGGTGGGGACGCCGTGCCCGCCCGCGTACGGCGGCTGCAACAAGCACCCGCGGGCGCATAGCCGCCATTGATCCGGCTACCACTGTATTGGGGAGACTTGGGCATGCCAGGGAAGGTTTTTCGAGCCGCCGTTATCGGCCTCGGGCGAATGGGCAGTACTTTCGACGACGAAATCACGCAGGGCGGACAGTTCTTCATGCCTTATTGTCATGCCCCCACCTATGTTGCCTCTCATTACACAGACCTGGTCGCCGGCGCCGATCCCCATGCGGAGCAGGGCGAAATCTTCGCCGATCGCTGGGGTCTGGAAAGAGGACAGATATACGCCGACTACCGTGAAATGCTGGAGGCGGAACAGCCCGAATTCGTGAGCATCTGCACCACCGCTCGTCACCGCGCCGCAATTCTGATCGACTCGATCAATGCAGGTGTCAAAGCGATCTGGGCTGAGAAGCCGTTCACAATCAGCCTGGCCGAGGCCGACGAGGTAAACGAACTCAGCAGCCGCAAGGGTGTTGCCATCGCAGTCAACTGCTCCCGCCGCTACAACGTCTTCTTCAACCAGGCGCGCCGCATGGTCGACGAGGGGGAACTGGGCGAGATCCTGCAAATAACCGCCTACACGCAATGCAACCTCTCCCACAACGGCAGCCACGCCATCGACGCCATGCGTTACCTCGTCAACGCAGATGTACAGTGGGTGTTCGGCGAGATGGAGTCGGACGAAAGGGCGGCCGGCGAGGAGGACCTAATGGGCAACGGCTACCTGGCCTTTGACAACGGAGCGCGCGGCTTCATTCGCGGTACAGCGACTGGCGCCGCCCCCTGGGAATTTGACCTGATCGGGACCGAAGGACGGGTCCGCAACCTCGCGCAAGGCATGGAAACGCAGTACTACCGCTGGGTGCCCGGCGGACTGCGCGACCAGGGACTGCCGGCCAGGGCGCCTTTCCCGCTGCCTACGCACATTCCGAGCTCGGGGCTCTCCGTAATCGAGGATCTCGTGGACTGCATCGAGACCGGCAGACAGCCGCGCTGCTCGGGCGATGATGGACGCAAGGCCCTGGAGATTGCTATCGCGCTGCGCGAATCGCACCGCCAGGGCGGACGTCGTGTTGATCTGCCGTTGGCCGATCGCTCACTGCGCGTTTTGTCGAGTGAGATTCGCAGCGATGCCGTACCCGCACGTGTCCGCAGACTGCAAAGCAATCCTGCTGCCGCATAGCGAGTGAAGATAGGTGGCCTGCAATTACTGCGGCTTTGCCAGATCGGTGAGAGTGACAGCTACTTTTCCGCCCTTGCAACTGTTGAAGGACTGCTGCTCAAGGTAACAGAAGGTGTCGCCGCTTGCTCTTCGAGCACTTCTCATTTCAGCACTGTCGGGCGTCCGGAACCCCATTTTTGCCATGGTCGCCGGGAACGACATTTTGGTCGGACGGCCTTAGGAGAAACAGCAATGACCGCAAGAACCTATCGCGCAGCTGTAATCGGTTTGGGGCGGATGGGCAGCACTTTCGACGATGAAATCCGGCAGGGCGGGCAGTTCTTTATGCCCTACTGTCACGCCCCTACCTATGTGGCCTCCCCCCACACCGAACTGGTCGCAGGGGCCGACCCGCACGCAGAACAGGGCGCAATCTTCGCCGAACGCTGGGGTCTCGAAGACAGGCAGATCTATGCCGATTACCGCGAAATGCTGGAGGCGGAGCGGCCCGACTTCGTGAGCATGTGCACGACCGCACGTCTCCGCGCCTCAATCATGATCGATGCCATCAATGCCGGCGTTAAGGCGATCTGGGCAGAGAAGCCGTTCACCCTGAGCCTCGCCGAGGCCGATGAAGTGATCGAGCTCGCCGCCCGCAAGGGCGTAGCCGTCGCCGTAAACTGCTCCCGCCGCTACAACGTCTTCTTTACCGAGGCGCGCCGCATGGTCGAAGAAGGGGAACTGGGAGAGATTCTGCAGATCACCGCCTACACCCGCTGCACCCTATCCGCCAACGGCAGCCACGCCATCGACACCATGCGCTACCTTGCCGGCGGTGACGTCGAGTGGGTCTTCGGCGAAATGGAGTCGGACGAGAAGGCAGCAGGCGACGAAGATCTGATGGGCAACGGCTACATGGTGTTCGACAACAATGTACGCGGCTTTCTGCGCGGCACGCCCACGGGCGCCGCGCAGTGGGAATTCGATCTGATCGGCACAGAGGGAAGGGTCCGTTCCCTGGCCCAAGGCATGGAGACGCAATACTACCGCTGGGTACCCGGCGGGCCGCGCGGCCGCAACCTGCCGGCGCGTGCACCATTCCCGCTGCCCACAACCATCCCCAGCATGGGCCTGGCCGTGATCGAAGATCTTGTGCAATGCATCGACACCGGCGCACCGCCCCGCTGCTCTGACCAAGATGGACGAAAGGCGCTGGAGATTGCGATCGCGATGCGCGAGTCGCATCGTCAGGGCGGCCGTCGCATCGACCTGCCGCTGCCCGACCGTTCACTCCGCCTGCTCTCGTCCGAGACCGCCAACGACTCCGTTCCCGCCCGTATCCGCAGACTCAGTGGCCAGTGACTGGACTGACTCTCTCAGATCTGGTCAAGCCGCTGGCCATCGTCTACTGGAGAAATGCACATGACCGACAAAACCTATCGTGTCGCCATCATCGGACTGGGTCGGATGGGCAGCACAATCGACGACGAGTTCCCCGACAGGAGTCCCCCCTACTCGGTTGCGGCCTCCTGCAAAGCCAGCCAACGCTTGCAGGTGGTCACCGGTGCCGACATCGATGCCTCCAAACGGGCGGCTTTCTCAGAGCGTTGGGGCGTCGACGCGCTCTACGAGGACTACGTCGAGATGATCCGCCAGGAGGACCCCGACATGGTTGCCGTCTGCACGCGCGGCCATCTCCACGCCGAGATGGCGACGCGTTCCGCGGAAGAGGGAGTCCGGCTCATCTTCTGCGAAAAAGCGATCGCCTGTTCCATGGAGGAAGCCGATGGGATCCTCAAGGCGGTCCAGGAAAACGGCTCCCTCTTCAACTCAGGTGTCCTGCGCCGCTTCAATCTGCGCTACCACCAGGCGCGTGACCTGATCAGGAATGGGGAAATTGGCGAACCCAAGGCCGCCATTCACTATGCCAGCACAAACCTGCTCCACGGACACATTCACTCCATCGACACATTGAGCTTCCTGCTGGACGATCCTAAGGTCGAGAGCATTTGGGGCGAGCTGAACACCATCGATCATCGGATCCCTGACAACCGCCTCGAAGATGATCCCTACGGCATATTCCAACTTACCTTTGCCAATGGCATCGCTGCCACCAGCGTCCCGGCCGGCAACTGGGAATTCGAAGTGATGGGCGACGGCGGAAGCGTGCGCGTATTCGACAACGGAAACGGCCTGCAGCTGCGAAAAAACCAGGCTGGCAAATCGCGCATCGCCGCCGAAGTCCCCGTCGAGCTGGTACCTGACCACAGCGCGACGCAGTACTGCCTGGAGGACCTGGTCCTTGCGCACGAAGAGGGACGGCAAACATTGGGTCCGGTCGAAGTCGCCCATCATCTGACCGAGGTCTGCCTGGCGCTTGCAGAGAGCCACCGCCAGGAAAAGAGGGTCAGCCTGCCGCTGGAAAACCGATCACTCTACATCTTTCACCGTTGAACCCCAACAATGCACATATCCAGGGCCGCGGCGGCCCTGCAACCAAAGCTTCACCCAAGTAGGGAGGACGACCATGGACAAAGTGAAAGTCGACGACCGTGACTGGTCCAAACTGAGCTACGGCCAGCATGTTTACCAGCTCGAAGTGGAAGGCTACACCGTCATCCCCGATCTGCTCACGCAAGAGCATCTGGAGATTCTGCGTACAGAGACCGCCAAGTTGAATACATTCGCAGTGGACTACAGCGTTAAGCAGCAGGTCCGCCCCAAAGCCCAGTTCACAGGCGGCGCCATAACCGCGCTGATTGCCCATCAGCCCACGATCCACTTTCTGGAGCGCCTGTTTGGCGACGATATTGTGTTCATGTCATACGCCTACGCCCGCTCCGAACCGGGCCATCCGGGTATCAGCCTCCATACCGACGGCCAGCCCTATGGCTCGAAAATCTTCGGCTACGAGGGCAGCTGCCCCTGCATGGTCCGCGTGCTCTACTACCTCCAGGAGCTGACTGAAGAGGTCTCTCCATTTCGCGTGATCCCTCGCTCCCATCTCGTCATGCACGCGCACGGCAATCCCTACGTTCGCTATGAGTCCCACCCCGAGGAGGTCATGGTGACTGCCGCGGCCGGCTCTGCCGTGTTGATTAACCACAAAGTCTTCCATGGAAACTTTCCCAACGTGGGAGACTACGCCCGTGAACTGCTGGCCATCGCATATCGCCCTGCCTGGGCTGGTCCGGTCGAAGAGGAAGTAGATCAGTGGCCGGCTGAAGAATTGGCGAAACTGCCGTCCGACGTCAAACAATTCTTTATCGACCGCAACACTCGGAAATGGGATTACGGCGGCGGCAACAAGCCGCCCAATATGGCCAGCGAGGCCCCCGGAATCAACCCTAGCCGCTGGGAGCTGGCATAGCCAACTACCGGTGATTCGCGGCGACTTGTTCACAACAAGGCAACCCGTTTCCCGCTGGCTTGGGACAGGAGGGCCGGATGCAGATTCCTGGCAATACCGTAGAAGTTCCTGAGATCCCGTGGCAGTCCACCGTCGAACTGCCTGCGCACAGCAGCGCCGTGATCGTCGTCGACATGCAGAACGACTTTGTCAAGGAAGGCGGCGCCCTGGTTGTGCCCGACGCCGCCTCCACACTCGACAATATGCAAAGCCTCCTGGCGCGCGCTCGCCGCGCCGGCGTGCGCATCGCCTACACACAGGACAGCCACTTCCCCGGCGATCCCGAATGGGAGATCTGGCCGCGTCACTGTGAAACAAATAGCTGGGGCTGGCAGATCGTTGAAGAGCTGGCGCCGCATCCGCAAGACCTCGTCTGCCAGAAAAGCCGCTATGACGGATTCTACGGCACTTGGCTTGAGCACTTCCTCGCCAACGTCTGGAATGTGCGCAACCTCGTGATTGTCGGGACCGTATCCAGCATCTGCGTCCTCCACACGGCTGCCTCAGCCAGCCTGCGCTGGTTCTCCGTCGTCGTGCCCGCCGACTGCATTTCAGCGCTGACCGAGTTTGACCAGGCCCTTACTCTGCGACAGGTCTCCTGGCTCTATACCGGCAACGTCACCAGGACGGCCGGCTCCATCAAATTCAGCAACGGCGCACAAGAGCAGTAACCGGAGGCCCCCGAACTTGGCCCGGACCAGCACGCCGCCCGCAGCCCCCTGACTATGCCCTCCCGTACATTCGTTGCCTTCGACCTGGAGACTACCGGACTCAATCCAAAGCGCGATGCCATTATCGAGTTCGGAGCCGTGCGTTTTCAGCAAAACGGCCCGCGCGCATACTACTCGACCTGCATCAACCCCGGCCGCCCCCTCCCCGTTCGCATTCAACAGATAACCGGCATCCTGCCTGCCGACGTTGCCGACGCCCCCGCCATCGATGAGGTTATTCCTGATATCCTTACCTTCTTCGGGAACGGCACGCACGCAGTCGTCGCCCATAGCGCCGGATTCGACACTTCATTCCTGCGTGCGGCCGGCGTAAAGCTGCACGCGCCTGTTCTCGACACCTACGAGTTGGCTACGATTCTGCTGCCGGGACAGGATAGCTACAGTCTGGGGGAGCTGTGCAAGGCTCTGTCGATTCCATTGAAAACGGCCCACCGGGCGGGCCATGACGCCGAGGCGACCGCCGATCTTCTTCTCCACCTTCTGCAGCAGATCAGGGTGCTCCCTGATTCCGTTCTGGAAACCTTGAGCGAAGCCGGTCGCGGCGGCAAATGGGACCCACTTCTCCTGTTTGACGAAGAGTTGCAACGCCGTAAGCAAGCGGGGCTGGACAAAAACACGGTTGGCCTGACCAGGCCGGTCAGGAGAAACGATCCTCCACTAAGGCCTGACCCTTCTCCGCAAGAAATTGCCGGCGGATTCCTGGTCAAGGCCTTTTCAGATGACGGTCCCCTTGCTATGGAGTTCGATGCCGAGGCCGGCACTGTGTTCGAAAGGCGCGACGGCCAGCTGCAGATGTCAATTCAGACACTGGACGCGCTGAATCGGGGCGATCACAAAATCATCGAAGCCGGAACCGGAACCGGCAAGAGCTTGGCCTATCTCTTGCCCGCCGCAGCCTGGGCAATGCACAACCAGAGCCGCGTTGTCATCGCCACCCATACCCTTCCCCTGCAGGACCAGTTACTCGAAAAAGAACTACCCCGCGTGGCCCTGACCCTGGCTGAAATTGGCGCGGACCTGGACGAAGGTCCCGGCCAGGATGTCCGGGCGATGGCACTGAAAGGTCGGTCCCGCTATCTCTGTACGCGCAGGCTGACCAACTGGCTGGATGCATCCCGCGGCCGCGGAGGGCTCTTTGCAGAGAGCCTCACTCCCCTTGAGTTGCGGTTCCTGGCCAAGTTGCTGGTCTGGCTGCCGCATACCCAAACCGGTGACCTGAGCGAGCTGCCGATTCATGACCGGCAAGAGCGAACTCTGATGGCACACGTCGCTTCCCATGCCGACGAATGTAGCCTGGAAAGGTGCGTTTTCGCACGTCCCCCCGGCCGGCATGCCTTCCTCGGCGGCCGCTACCGTGACTTCTACCTGGAAGCGCACCGGCAGGCCAGTTCGTCCCATCTCCTGATCGTCAACCACGCCCTCCTCCTGGCCGATCTTGCTGCCGGCGGCCAGGTCCTGCCCGAATATGACACGCTGATCGTGGACGAAGCCCATCACTTGGAAGGCGCCGCAACCGAGCAGTTTACGAAGCAGGTTGACCTGCGTGCATTGACCAATCTCCTTGACGGACTGGAAGGAGCAGCCGAATACCTGGCGGCTCGCATGGATCAAGACCATCTGCTTGAACTGGCCGCTCAAGTGGCTCCCGTCAGCCAGGATCTGCGAACCAGCCTCCCTCCCTTTGCCGAAGCCCTTTACGGGTTCGTCCGACGGCACGCCGAGACCAGGACCCACGCGCGCGGTTCGTCCAGCTATCCCCAGCAGGTCGCCCTCGACAGCCGCATGAGAGCGCAGCCGGCCTGGAGCGAAATCGAAATCGAATGGGATGGGATCAGCCGCAGCATCGGCCGCCTTCTGGATCTCTTGACTGATCTGGCCGAGCGGCTGGACGCATCCCAGTGGTGGCAATACGGCCATGATTCCGCAAACACATCCTCTGCAAACAACGGCACAGCACATGCTCTGCGAACGCTGCACTTCGGCCAGACCGACCTTGCCGACCTGCTGCAGGTTGCCGATGATGCGATTCTGCGTCCCCTCAACCACCAGGAAGAGTCTGTTGCCTGGCTGGAGCTGGCTGGAGAAGGGAGGTCATCACCCAGGAGCAGTACAAGAAATCGCCGCGGCGCCGATTCGGTTGTTCTGCGCAGCGCGCCGATTCAGGTCAGCGAGAAACTGGCTACCGAACTGTTCAGCAGAAAACGTGCGGTCGTCTTGACGGGCGCCACGCTCCGGGCCGGCGACCACTTCGACTATCTGCGCGACCGGCTGGGTTGCTGGGACGCAAACGGGTCCGTGATCGACAGCCCCTTTGACTACAAACGAAACGCGCTCCTCTACCTGCCCAGCGACATGCCGCCGCCGGACCATAACACCTACCAGCCCGCGTTGGAAGGGGCCATTCAGCAGGCTGCCCTCGCCGCCGGCGGCAGAACCCTCGTCCTCTTCACCAGTCACAGCCATCTGCGCACCAGCGCAGACGCAATCCGTACCCCCCTCGCTGCCGCCGGGCTGACCGTGCTTCAACAAGGCGAGGGCAGCCGCACCCGCAACCTGCGCGACTTCCGCGCCAATCCGAACTCCGTCCTGCTGGGCACCAGCAGCTACTGGGAGGGGATCGACCTGCCCGGCGACCAACTGGTCTGCCTGCTCATCGCCCGCCTGCCTTTCGCCGTGCCCACCGACCCGCTCTATGCAGCCCGCAGCCTGCTGTATGAGGACCCCTTCCACGAATATGCCGTGCCCGAGGCGGTCATCCGCCTGCGACAGGGATTCGGACGCCTTATCCGCAGCGCCACCGATCGCGGCGTCGTCGTTCTGCTGGACAGCCGCCTGTGGCAACGCAGCTATGGCGAGGTCTTTCTCGACGCCCTGCCGGATTGCACCAGGCGCCAGAGCCCGCTTGCTCATCTGGGCGAGGCAGTGCACGGCTGGCTGAACCATCAGGCCCGGACCCTCGCAACCGTCGAGCAGCACTACGAGTTTGAGGCTTGGGATACCGGCGATGAGTGAAGGGCTCGATGAGGCGCGGCCAACACCAGCTAAAGCTCCGCCCCGGCGTTCTCGCCATAAGGCCGCACGTCTGAAGATCCTCCTCGACGCCGGACCCGCCGTCCATCAGAGCGCCGGCCTCGCCCGCTATACCGAGAG
>JAPPKT010000590.1 GCA_028819675.1 Caldilineaceae bacterium
TCGGTCTCGAAAGCTACGCCAGCGACCTCAACCCCGTCGCCGTCCTCATCAACAAGGCCATGATCGAGATCCCGCCCAAGTTCGCCGGTCGTCCGCCGGTCAACCCGGAGCACAACGCCGGCCAGGTGGGCATCAGCGCCGCCTGGAAAGGCGCCGCCGGCCTCGCCGAAGACGTCCGCTACTACGGCAATTGGATGCGCGACGAGGCCGAGAAGCGCATCGGCCATCTCTACCCCAAAGTGGAGGTGACCGAAGAGATGGCTGCAGAACGCCCCGACCTGAAACCTTACGTCGGCCGCAGGCTGACAGTCATTGCCTGGTTGTGGGCGCGTACCGTCCGCAGCCCCAACCCGGCCTTCGCCGATTTGGAAGTGCCGCTGGCCTCCACCTTCATTCTCTCGAAGAAGAAGGGCAAGGAGGCCTACGTCGAGCCAGTGATTGAGGAAGGCGGGTATCACTTCACCGTCAAGGCCGGGAGCCCGCCGGAAGCTGCCAGCAAGGGCACTACTGCCGGGAAACGAAAGGCATTTCACTGTTTGATTTCGGATGTGCCTGTTACATATGACTACATTCGCAGTGAGGGGCAAGCCGGTCGGATTGGCGCGCGCCTGATGGCGATTGTTGCCGAGGGTAGTCGTGGACGTGTCTATCTGTCGCCAACGCAAATGCAAGAAGCAATTGCACGAGACGGGACACCTATTTGGAAGCCCGACTTAGATCTGGCCGGAAAGTGCCGCGTAAATGTGTCTCTGTACGGCTTGGATACCTTTGCTGACCTGTTCACCGACCGCCAATTGGTGGCGCTAAACACCTTCTCCGACTTGGTGGGCGAAGCCCGTGAACGAATCCGCCTCGACGCAGTCGCCGTCGGCCTGCCGGACGATTTCGTTCCCCTGCGTGAGGGCGGCACCGGATCAACCGCGTATGCTGAGGCGTTGGGTGTGTATATGGCGTTCGCAGTAAACAAGGTTGCCGACTATTGGTCAACAATTTGTAGTTGGCATAATTCTGGTGAAAAAATCCGTAACACATTCGGTCGCCAAGCGATTCCGATGGTGTGGGACTTCGCAGAAGGCAATCCTTTTTGCGATTCGACCGGTAACTTCAAGGCAATGGTCGATTGGATATGGAAGGCGGTGAAGACTACTCCATCGCAAAATAGAGGAAGGGCGCAACAAGCCGACGCCGCAACTCAGGTCGTAAGCAAATATAAGATTGCCTCAACGGACCCACCCTATTACGACAACATCAGTTACGCAGATCTTTCCGATTTCTTTTACGTCTGGATGCGTCGTACGCTGACAAGGAGCTTTCCTGAATTCTTCGCCACGCTCGCAGTACCAAAGGCTGAAGAGTTGGTGGCAACTCTCTATCGCCACGGCAGCCGAGAAGAAGCCGAAAAATTCTTTCTAGGTGGAATGACGATGGCAATGCAACATCTTGCCGACCAATCACACTCTGCACTGCCAGTCACTATCTATTACGCCTTTAAACAGTCGGAGAGGAAGGACGAATCAGGCAAAACTAGCACCGGTTGGGAGACTTTTCTTGACGCGCTGAATCGTTGTGGCTTCACTATTGTTGGTACTTGGCCTATGCGAACAGAACTCGGAAACCGGTCGAATGCAATGGGCGCCAATTCCCTTGCTTCAAGCATCGTAATTGTCTGCCGTGTTCGGTCCAGTGACGCGGCGATGGCTACCCGTCGCGAATTCGTCGATGTGCTCCGGGATGAGCTTCCGGAAGCCCTGCGCACCATGCAAGCCGGCAACATCGCGCCGGTGGATCTGGCCCAGGCCGCCATCGGCCCCGGCATGGCCGTCTTCAGCCGCTACACCCGCGTCCTCGACGTCGGCGGCAACCCAGTCACCGTGCGTGACGCCCTCACGCTCATCAACCAGACCCTGGAAGAGGCCCTGGCCGAACAGGAAGGCGATTTCGACGCCGACACCCGCTGGGCCGTCGCCTGGTTCGAACATGCCGGCTTCAACCAGGGCGAGTTCGGAGTCGCCGAGACCCTCTCCAAGGCCAAGAATACAAGCGTCGACGGCATGATCGAAGCTGGCATCCTCAACGCTGGCGGCGGCAAAGTACGCCTCCTGCATCCCGATGAGTTCCCCGACGACTGGGACCCCGAAACCGACACCCGCCGCACCGTCTGGGAAATGGTCCATCACTTGATCCGCGTACACAGCCAGTCCGGCGAGGCAGGAGCCGCCGAACTGCTGGCCAAGCTCCGCGCCGACGCCGAGTCCGCCCGCGAACTCGCCTACCGCCTCTACCGCATCTGCGAACAGAAGAACCGCGCCCAGGAAGCCTTAGGGTATAATGCCCTCGTACAAAGCTGGCCGGAGATCGCCCGCCTCGCCCGTGAACGCCCGCAGGCGGAGCAGGCAACGTTGCTCGATGGGGCTGAAACAACGCAATGACAACCGACACAGTGATCGAGACCATGGTAGACCGCATCGTCGCGCGCTTTCAACCGGCACGTGTGCTGCTTTTCGGTTCCCATGCCCGCGGCACCGCCGATTGCTGGAGCGACGTCGACCTGCTAGTGGTAATGGAGGAAGTTTCGGATAAACGTCGAGCCGCGGTCGAGATGCGGCGAGAGTTAAGCGACCTTCCCGTCAGCAAAGATATCGTCGTTACAACCCCCGACGAGATTGCGCGGCGCGGAAAAGTAGTAGGCAGCCTGCTCCGGGCCGCGCTGCGCGACGCGAAGATATTGTATGAACGTCCCTGAAGTGGTCGCTCAAGAGGCCAGGCGATGGCTGAGGTTCTCTGTAGAAGACCTGGAAGTTGCTCAAAGGCTGTTGGCGGACGGCCTGTCTTCCTCACGTTTTGTCTGCTGGCACTCTCAGCAAGCCGCGGAGAAGGCACTGAAAGCGGCTCTGATTCTTGAAGAAATCGAATTTCCGTTTACGCACGACTTGAACGCTCTGCACAACCTGCTGCCGGATAGTTGGCCCTTGCCGGTTGACCATTCCGAACTGGCCGATCTGACGGAATGGGCTGTAGAGGCCAGATATCCAGGCGAGTGGCCCCAGGCTACCGAATCGGACGCGATCCGCGCAGAGTCGCAGGCCCGTGCCACGCGCGATTCTGTAGTGGCAGAGTTCCAGCGGCGCGGTATCAACGTGGATCAGAGCGCAAAATGAAGTCGGCTCTCCTCTCTTCTATCTCTTCTATGGAGTAGTGAAGATATGGACGACACACACAACGACAGCGGCCTGCCGCTCCCCGATCTCTACATCGAGAACTTCCGTGGCATCAGGAAACTGTCGATCCCGCGTCTGGGGCGGGTGACGCTGCTGGCGGGGCGTAACGGCGTGGGCAAGACGACAACACTTGAAGCTATTCAAGTTTATGCCGCGCGTGCTAGGTACGCAGTTCTAGAGGGGTTGCTTACCAATCGTGAAGAAATTTCTGTTGTTTCCGAGGAAGAAGGTGGGAATACCGCCAGTCCAGAGTGGAGGTCACTTTTCTACGGCCGAGACACAACGCAGCATGAAAGAGTGATAATTGGACCAGCAAGTCATAAGGACCAACTAAGCCTTGAGACGATTGACCTCGCAGAATTGTCCGATGAAGAAATAACAAGCTTAGGAAGATTGTTTCCTGAGTCCCTTGTAGAAGGTGACATGCAGACTCTTAGAGCCAAGTTTCAGAAAGATAGCTGGACAGTTCCTGCACTTCTTTTTCGCGATCCTCAAACTAGCCTATACCGTGACCGGGGGACTAGCGTCTATCTTGGAGATCCCAGTAGGCGTGCGCGCGAGATTGGCTATCGGGTTAGAAGGGAAGAATCTAGATTGCCACCAATCACGACCTGTGTGGAAATTGGACCGGGGACAGTAAGCAATAATGCCTTGTCTCAGTTTTGGGATGCTGTGGCATTGACAGACGACGAGAGCCGTGCAACTCAGGCTCTAAAACTGATTCTAGGTGATGACGTGGAAAGGGTAGCGGTAGTTGGCGATGATAGGTCGGTTGCCAGAAGGGGAGGAAGGAGAGCCATTGTAAGGCTGAAGAGTAGCCTCCGCCCAGTCCCCCTAAAGAGTCTCGGTGAAGGTGCGCTACGTTTATTTGGAGTCGCATTGGCCCTAGCAAATAGCCGAAATGGCTTTTTTGTGATTGATGAAGCTGAGAACGGCATTCACCACTCGGTACAGCAAGATTTCTGGCGTATGGTGCTTCAGACGGCCCGCGAAAACAACGTGCAGGTTTTCGCCTCTACACATAGTCTGGACTGTGTCAGGGGATTCGCCATTGCTGCTACGGAAAACCAAGATGTCGAGGGTGTCTTGGTACGTCTAGAAAAGGAGGAAGAGGGTCTGCGCGCTGTCCGCTACTCGGAGCGAAGACTCAGGATTGTAGCTGAACAAGGAACGGAGGTCAGATAAGCCCATGAAAGATTCCGACTTGCACTCTCGCGTGCTACTTGTTGAAGGGACAGATGACATGCATGTTGTCATTCAGCTAAGTAAGCGCGAAAAGTTGCCTCACAACTTCTACATAATTGAAACGGGAGGTATTGACAAGCTTCTCGATGCAATTATGGTTGAGGCCGACGTGGCAGATCGTCGAGTTATGGGTATCGTATTGGACGCAGATGAACGTCCTAACTCTCGATGGCAAGCTGTAACCGACAGACTGAACGAACTACGAAGAGAGGAGCACTTCGACCTTCCCGAACTCCCTGAACAGCCCAAGTCGACCGGGACTATCGTCAATGGAACT
The DNA here is from genome assembly GCA_028819675.1 of Caldilineaceae bacterium. Next base: position 4,741 of record JAPPKT010000590.1, read on the forward strand.
CTTCGTATAGGTATCTGGCTGATGCCGGATAATCACTCCAGTGGAGAACTTGAGGATTTCGTAGCCGAGATGATTCCCAGCACGGATCCTTTATGGCCATTGTCTGAGCAGTACATAGATGAAATTCCATCGAACCACCGGAGATTCAGATCCAAGAAGTCGCTCAGAGCCAAAGTCCACGCATGGCTGGCGACAAGAGAACAGCCCAGACCGATGGGCCAAGCGATAGGGGCGGAAGATCTGGACATCTCCGTGACAAATATCATTACTTTCATTGACTGGCTGAGGGAGCTTTTCAAAGAAGAACTGTAATCGAGAAAAGAAAATGGCAACCACCAATCGAGAACGCGTCGGCCTCGCGCTGGATTTACTCAAGGAAGGACTGACTCCTTTTGTAGCCCGCGAGTTTATCAACCGCTATAAAGGGGGGACAGAACAGCAACTGGGCCGGATTCTGGGAGTCTGGGGGGAACCGAAAAGGGAATTCCTGCGAATGGACTGCCATGCGCTACTAAAACTGATGGCTTTGTCCTGGAATGATGCATTTGTCCAGACGCTCGGCCGTGCAGAACGCAGTTTGGTAGGCGAACTACAAGAGTTCCGCAATTCCTGGGCCCACCAGGAACCGTTCTCCGGCGATGATACCGTCCGCATGTTGGACTCCACGCAGCGGCTGTTGACTGCGGTCTCTGCCAAACAGGCTTCTGAAGTCAATCAAATGAGGGAGGAGTTACAACGCCTGCGTTTCGAAGAACAGGCCCGCAGCCAGCGCCGCCGCACCCCAGCCCCTGCCACCACGACCTCGTCCAGCGGCCTTCCCGCCTGGCGCGAGGTAGTCAACCCCCACCGCGACGTCGCCAGCGGCGATTACCAGCAGGCCGAATTCGCCGCCGACCTCTGGCAGGTGCACCTCGGCGAAGGCTACCCCGAATACCGCAACCCAACCGAATTCTTCCGCCGCACCTACCTGACCCAAAGCCTCAGCGGCCTCCTCGCAAACGGTCTCCGCCGCCTCAGCGGCCAGGGCGGCGAACCCGTCGTCCAGCTGCAGACCAACTTCGGCGGCGGCAAGACGCACTCCATGCTCGCCCTCTATCACCTCTTCTCTGGCGCGCAACCCGGCGAGTTGGACGGCATCGACGACATCATGCAGACTGCCGATGTGACCGAAATGCCCCGCGTCAACCGCGTCGTGCTCGTAGGAAACCGCATCTCCCCCGGCAACCCTGTCACCAAGCCCGACGGCACCCAGGTGCGCACGCTGTGGGGCGAGCTCGCCTGGCAACTGGGCCACGCCGCCGGCGGCCCGGAAGAGGCCCGCGCCGCCTTCGAACGCGTGCGCGCCGACGACGAAAAAGCCACCAACCCCGGCGACGCCCTCCGCCAGCTGCTCACCGACTACGGCCCCGCCCTCATCCTCATCGACGAGTGGGTCGCCTACGCCCGCCAGCTCCACGACGAGAGCGACCTGCCCGCCGGCTCCTTCGAGACCCAGTTCACCTTCGCCCAGGCCCTCTCCGAATCGGCCAAACTGCCGCCCAACTGCCTCCTCGTCATCAGCCTGCCCGCCTCCGACCGGCCCAGCGACCGCACCGCAACCGACGACATCGAGGTCGGCGGCCTGCGCGGGCGCGAAGCCCTCGCCCGCCTCGGCAATGTGATCGGCCGCGTCGACTCCTCCTGGCGCCCCGCCAGTGCCGACGAGAGCTTCGAAATCGTTCGCCGCCGCCTCTTCCAACAGATCTCAGGCGCCAGCTACACCACCCGCGACAACGTCGCCCGTGCCTTCCTCGACCTCTACCGTTCCAAACCCGAGGACTTTCCTGCCGCAACCAGGGAAGCCGACTACGAAAAGCGCATGCGCGAGGCTTACCCCATCCATCCCGAAGTCTTCGAACGCCTCTATTCCGACTGGTCCACCCTCCCCAGCTTCCAGCGCACCCGCGGCGTGCTCCGCCTCATGGCCGCCGTCATCCATACCCTCTGGGAATCCGTCGACCGCAATCCCCTCATCCTCCCCGCCAGCATCCCCTTGGACGACGGCCGCGTCCAGTTCGAAATGACCCGCTACCTGCCCGCCAACTGGGTGCCCGTCATCGAGCGCGACATCGACGGCTCAGGTTCGCGGCCCGTCCAGCTGGACGGAACAATCACCAATCTCGGCCGCCACAACGCCTGCCGCCGCGTCGCCCGTACCGTCTTCCTCGGCTCCGCGCCCATGCAGGCCGCCGCCAACCAGGGACTGGAAGAACGCCGCATCAAGCTCGGCTGCGCCATGCCCGGCGAAAGCGTCTCCGACTTCGGCGACGCCCTCCGCCGCCTGGCCGACAGCGCCACCTACCTCTACCGCGACGGCACCCGCTACTGGTACTCGACCCAGCCGACCGTGATCAACCTCGCCGCCGACCGGGCCGAAGAGCTTCGCCGCGACCCGCACAAGGTGGAGCGCGAAATCGAAAGACGGCTACGCGATGATCTGAAGGCAAAGGGGGAATTCAGGCGCGTTCACCTCTTCCCCGATTCCGGTCAGGACGTCCAGGATGACATGGAAGTAGGGCTGGTCGTGCTCGGTGTCCAGGCCACCCACACCAGCGGCGCCGAGGCCAGCCCCGCTCTGGACGCGGCCAAAGGTATTTTGGAATCCCGGGGGAATACGCCACGCCTCTTCCGCAACGCGCTGCTCTTCCTGGCCCCCGACGAAGCCCGGCATCAGGACCTCGACCAGGCTGCCAGACGCTTCCTGGCCTGGCGCTCGATTCTCGACGACCGCGAGTCGCTCGACCTGCCGCCGCACCAGGTGCGCCAGGCCGAACAGCAGGCTGAATCTGCCGACGGCACGGTCAACGCCCGCATCGGCGAGACCTTCCAATGGCTGCTCGTACCGAGCCAAAAGACACCCAAAGCGCCCATGGAGTGGCAGAAAATCCGCCTGCGCGGTTCAGGCCCCCTTGCACAGCAGGCCAGCCGCCGCCTCCTCAACGACGAAATGCTCGTAACATCCATGGCCGGCACCCGACTCCGCATGGAGTTGGACCGCGTGCCCCTCTGGCGCGGGGACCACGTTGCCGTGCGCCAGCTGGTAGACGACTTCGCCCGCTACATCTACCTGCCGCGCCTGCAGCAGCCCAACGTCCTCCTCGGCGCCATCACCGACGGCGTGTCCCTGCTGACCTGGACGCAGGACTCGTTTGCCTTCGGCGACGGGTACGACGAAGACAAGGAACGCTACCCCGGCCTGCGCGCCGGGCAGGGCCTGTTCATCAATGAGACCTCTGCCGGTCTCCTGGTGAAGCCGGACGTTGCCCAGCACCAAATGGACGCAGAGACTGTTGTCGACTCACCGTCTCCAGCCCCCGACGATCCGACAGTTCCCCCTCCAGAGCCCGGTCTCCCTCCGATAACTCCCCCGCTACCACCCCCTCCGGCCAAGGCCAAGCGCTACCACGGCTCAGTAACGCTGGACCCAACCCGCGCCGGCCGCGACGCCAGCCAGATCGCCGACGAAGTAATCTCCCATCTGTCCGGCCTCACCGGCGCCCAAGTACGGCTGACACTGGAAATCGAAGCCGAAATCCCCGACGGCGCCCCCGACGACGTAGTCCGCATCGTCAACGAAAACAGCCGCACGCTAAAGTTCAGCGATAGCGGATTCGAGAAAGAGTAGCGGCGTCGGATCCGAAAGGCCAGTGGCCCCAGACCACTGGCCTTGTCGTTCGCAGTAGCAATCCTCCCACGAACCCTTCACATATTCGCCTCCCTCACCGCATCATCGCCTGTCCGTGCGCCACCCTCCCACCCCCCTCACCCCCGCACCAAATTTAGCACCCACCCCCAATCCTATGGCATCATGGA
>JAPPKT010000040.1 GCA_028819675.1 Caldilineaceae bacterium
TGCATTCCCCCGTAATGGCACCCCTTGTGTGTGCCCAGGTCCGGACGCCAAACCGCGCCGCGCTGCATTCCCCCGTAGGGGCACCCCTTGTGGGTGCCCAGGTACTCCCTCAAATGCGCCCCCCTGCTGCATTCCCCCGTAATGGCACCCCTTGTGTGTGCCCAGGTCCGGACGCCAAACCGTGCCGCGCTGCATTCCCCCGTAATGGCACCCCTTGTGGGTGCCCTCGCCCTGAATTACCGTCACGCCGGAAAAACGTCAAATTTAGCCCCCCATTCCCCCGGCAGGGGCGACCTTCGCGCAGTCCATTCTTGGTGCCACCCAGGCCGCCAGCCCGTGCAACCCTGTCACCCACCAGCGAGATCTGCGAGGCCTCACCAACATACGGGACCGAACCCCACAGCGTTTTCAAGTAAGACGATCACCCCGTACTCTGATATGATTACACCGAATCCCAAATGCAGTCTTCGCAGTGGCCGGAATGTAAGTCACTTACGAATCTTGCCAAACTGCGAGTATCGATGTCCGATTTGACGGTTTCAGCATCGGTTGAGATACATCTATTGCGCGCAGAGGATCTGACCAATGCCTGGGCCTACTACCGTTCCAATAGAGATGAAATTGAGCAACAGATAACCGAAAACGAGACTGCATAGAAACTCCTGCCTTCACCCGACCGAAGGCATTCCTTGTGTCAGGTAAGTGGTTCGACTTGGTCCGCACTTTCCTCTTTCCCTGAACGAGCCGCCATGCCAGAATCCAACCAGAGTGCAAATCCACCGCCCAGCGCAGGACACCTCGGGTCTCAATCCTCCAGCCTCTACGCCGACGCCGGCGTCGACATCGAAGCCGGCAACCGCGCCGTCGATCTGATGAAGTCAGCCGTACGCTCCACCTTCACCCCCGCCGTACGCGCCGACGTCGGCAGCTTTGGCGGCCTCTTCGCCCTGAACGACCTGCCCGCCCAGCCCCTGCTCGTCGCCTCCACCGACGGCGTCGGCACCAAAGTCAAGCTCGCCGCCCAGCACAGCCGCTGGCAGGGCATCGGCCTCGACATCGTCAACCACTGCCTCAACGACATCCTCGTACAGGGTGCCCGCCCCCTCTTCTTCCTCGACTATATCGCCGCCGACAAGCTCGTGCCCGAAAACGTCGCCGCCGTCGTCCTCGGCATGGCCGAAGCCTGCCGCGCCGCCGGCTGCGCCCTCCTCGGCGGCGAAACCGCCGAAATGCCCGGCGTCTACACACCCGGCTCCTGCGACGTCGCCGGTACCATCATCGGCCTGGTCGACCAGGACGCCCTCCTGCCCCGCCCCCACCAAATGCAACCCGGCGACCTGCTCTACGGCCTGCCCAGCAGCGGCCCCCACACCAACGGCTACTCCCTCATCCGCCGCGTCCTCGCCAACCGCGACTTGCATCAGACGCTGGCAGACGGCGTCCCGCTGATCGATGCCGTTCTCGCCCCGCATCGCTCATATCTGCCCCCTCTCTTGAAACTGGAAGCAGCCGGGATCGCTATCAAGGGCCTGGCCCACATCACCGGCGGCGGCCTTGAAGACAACATCCCTCGCATCCTGCCGTCGGGGTTGTGCGCACGCATCAATCGCCGCAGCTGGGAGGTCCCTCTGATTTTTCGCAAACTGCTCGAATGGAGTGGGATGGAACTGGAAGAAGCCTACCGCGTACTCAACATGGGAATCGGCATGGTGGTCGTCATCAGCGCAGACCAAAAAAACCTGATCCAATCTACTTTGCCAGACGCCATCCCCATCGGCGCCTTGACCGCCAGCAACCACCCTGACCCAGATATAATCTTCGTAGACTAACGTGCAAACCGGCCACCTGACGCCCCCAATCCCCTCCGCGGACTAAGAGGTGTTCTTCGCGCCCCTTCGCGTGCCTTCGCGGAAAAAGAAGCTTTCTCCACACCACCCAAAGGTAACCCCATGACCACCGACCTCGTCCAACTCTCATACAAAGGCCCCGTCGCCACCGTCGTCCTCAACCGCGCCGACAAACTCAACGCCCTCAACGTCGAAATGCTCACCGCCCTTGAAACCTACGCCGACGAACTGGACCGCAACCACGACGTCCGCGTCGTCCTCCTCGCCGGCACCGGCAGAGCCTTCTGCGTCGGCGCCGACATCTACGAATGGAGCGACCTCTCTCCCCTCGAAATGGGGCGCCGCTGGATCCGCGACGGCCACCGCATCTTCGCCCGCTACGCCCGCCTCCCCCAGCCCGTCATCGCCGTGCTCAACGGCTACACCTTCGGCGGCGGCCTCGAACTGGCCCTCGCCGCCGACCTGCGCCTCGCCGCCGAGGGCGTCGAACTCTCTTTCCCTGAAGTAAAGTTGGGGATCATTCCCGGCTGGGCCGGCACGCAGCGCCTGCCGCAGCTCGTCGGACCCAGCCGCGCCAAACAGATGATATTCAGCGGAGATCGCATATCAGCCGAACAGGCCGAAAAGTGGGGACTTGTAAACGAAGTAGTGCCTGCAGACCAGCTGGCCGAACGAGCCCTCGACCTGGCCAACGCCATAGCCGCCAACGGCCCCGTCGCCGTCCAGATGACCAAACAGCTCATCGACGCCGCCATCCCATCCAGCGCCGACAACGGCGTCGTCCTCGAAACCCTCGCCGGCAGCCTCGCCGCCTACACCGCCGACGCCGAAGAAGGCGTCTCCGCCTTCCGCCAGCGCCGCCAGCCCCAGTTTACAGGGCGTTAAAATGGCCTCTTGCTTCCTGCCAGTGGCAAACGAAGGCAGATTGTCTTGCTGTTTCGTGGGGCTATTGAACTGTCAATTTCTAGATTTCAGTGAGCTTCAGGCCCTGCTATGTCGAGGCATTTGCAGCATAACAGGCAACTCTGGCATCGACGTCTTTCTCTCAAGCGGTCTGCAATGGCGCCGCGACGCGGAGACGGCGCGCGTCCCGAGTTCTGTCATTATTTGTGACTTTTCTGACCAAGTGGAGGAGAAACCAATGATCGAACAGCTGACCACAATAGTCGAATGTGAAGGTGACGGCTTCGTTTCACTATGCCCTGAGTTGGACATCGCGAGTCAAGGAGAAACGCAGGCAGAAGCAAGGGAGAATCTCAAAGAGGCGCTTGAACTGTTCTTCGAGACCGCATCTGCCAGGGAATTCCAAGAGCGGCTGCATTCAAATCTCTAGACTATCCTTCAATCACCTCACCACAGTGAGGGCATCTCACCGGCGTCCTCTCCCCCGCCTCCAACTCCTCCATGAATCCCGACCCCAGAATGGCTGCCGGCAACGCAAACAACCCAATGCCAACGATCGCAATGATCCCTGCCAGCAGTCGCCCAGCCGCCGTGACCGGGAACACATCGCCGTAGCCCACCGTTGTTAACGTGATGATGCTCCACCACATCGCCCTGGGAATACTGGCGAACTCTTCCGGTTGGGCCCGGTTTTCCGCGAAAAACATCAGCGACGATGTCATCACCAGCAGCAGAAAGAGTACCGACACGACAGCCGCCAGTTCACCTTGCTTCGTATGCACCACCTTGCCCAGAGTACGCAGACTGCTGAAGTACCTGCTCAGCCGGACAATGCGGGCCAGGAGACGGACAACCCGCAGGAAGCGCAGGTCAAGCCCGCGCAGATTCACGAAAAAGACCAGGTAGACGGGCAGAACCGCCAGCAAATCAATGAGCGCCAGCGGAGAAACCAGGTAACGAAGTCGACCTTTAACCGGATGCGCGTAACTCGGATTCTCCGTGCAGGTCCAGACCCGCAAGAGATATTCCACCGTGAAAATGCCAACTGATGTGACCTCAAAGAGGTGAAAGGCGCCGGGAGAAATCCGATGAATCTCCTCCACTGTCCCTACAATCAGCGCCACGACATTCAGAGCGATCAACGTAATGAGGAATACGTCAAAGATTTCGCTCGCTCGGTTCCCCGGCGCAGCCTCTTCGATTATTTCGTAGACGGTTTTCTTTAATGTTTTCATTTGAGGACAATGGAAGGAATGATCAGGATCCCCCGCGGCTCTCTCAGTTGCTGGGGGGCGAAATGCAAATAGATGCTGCGGAGTTGCGGGAAAGTCCAGGTTGTATTTCGAAAGCGAGGCGTCTGCAACACCGTCCAGAGGAACTGGCGGCTCTGAGGCACAGTGAGAGGTAAAACTGTCACTGCTGTGGTGGGCGAGGAGGGACTCGAACCCCCGACCTCACGGATGTGAACCGTGCGCTCTAACCAGCTGAGCTACCCGCCCAAATTAGGACTGTCGTAGTCAAGAAACAGCCGCTTCAGAAGCAAATCAGAGTATAGCACCGACCCCGAATTTGGCAAATCCATGCCGCCATAGCAAAATCAACTCGACTATACTGCGTCACCATTTTCCATTCGACAAGAGCGTCCCTGGTCACACGCCAATCGAGCCCTACACAACCTCCATGCCCCGTTTCTATCGCCACAGCCGGCTGCTCAATCGAATCTTCTTCACCCTCGTCATCGCCGCCGGCCTCTTCGGCTGGTTCTACGCCTCCGGAAACTGGCAGCCCGACCCTTCCACCTTCGAAATTGGTACACTGACCGGTGACGCTGACGTAATCGATCTCATCGCCGGCTTGATCGAAGACGCCATTCAAATCTTCCAGGAAATCACCGGTTAACCGCCGGAAAACTTACTCCTGTTGCTACTGGCCTTCTGGAACGTGAATGCACTGCTGGCCGTCCCTCGCATTCAAGTACCGGCATAGTTCCAAATATGCCGGCCGGAATGTTGGCGGGCCGCAACACGGGCTCGGCTCCATAATTCCCCACCAGAACTGCTCCTCATCCTCCGCATTGCCGTCGCTCAGCCACGCCAGGTTGGGCATCGTGATCATGCTCATTAGACCGATCCACGGTTGCCAGTTGGCTTCTGCCCATTCGAACGCCCGCCGCAGATACTCAGCCTGCACGTCGAAATCAATGCCCGCGTCCCTGCCATGCCAGCGATAGCTCGGATTAACGGGATCAGAAGTCCAACCGAACTCCAGAAGCACGATCTGCTTCTCCGTGTCGCCGTACCGCTCCATGATCGCCCGAATATCCTCTACACGACGGAAACTGAAGAACCGGTGCCCCCCGTATCGCTCCTCTGCTGCCGCAACCTCCGGACCCAGTTCCGGTGGCGCCGCAAACCCTACGCCGTGCACCCCCAGCGCATCGAAATAACCCGCGCTGCTCCCGCCCATCGCCTCGTACATCTGCTCGTAAAACACGTGGTCCGGCATCGCGATCTCGTTGTCATCCCCCGTGGGCGCCATCCCCGCACTGATCACAATCGCATTCGGGTTCGCCGACTTGATCGCCGCATACGCCCGGCCCAAAAAATATACATATTCGGCAGGATTCGGACGCTTGTGCCCCCACTCGCGGCTCAGATTCGGCTCGTTCCAAATCTGATATGCCTGAATACAGCCGACCGCCTCCGGCTTGCAGCTGTAACGGCTGGCCAGTGCAAAAACGTAGTCGGCAAAGTGATCGGCGCTCGCCGGCGGCAGACCCGCCCAGAAATCCCTCTTCTGCGGATCAATCGATATCCGCGCCAGCAGCTTCAGACCGCCGCTGTTCACCTGCTGTACAACCCTGTCCGAAAACGACCAGTCCAGATGCCCTTTCCCGGCACCCTCTATGTTCTCCCACGCAAAAGTCTGCTTGACCCAATGAAAACCGCCCTCGCGTAACAGGTTCAAGTCCCGCTCCGCCACCTCCGGCCGCCACCAGAGGAAGGCCTGCGTACCGAAATCAGGGCTCTCCATCGTCGCCGGCAGAAACCCGCCTTCTCCTACCTCTTCCACTTGCGGCGGCTGCGAGTCTGCCTGCTCTTCCGTCGCTGCCGGTGTAGCCGTCTCCGCCGGCTCAGGCGTGGCTGTCGCCGGTTCGCTGGTCGCAGTCGCAGTCGGCGGCACCGGTGTGTCCGTCGGCGCCTGGCTCGTCTCGCCTTCCGGCGTTGACGTCTTTGTCGGCGTTGTCGTTGGCTCACTATCAGACCGACCGCACGCGGCCACAGAAATCAGAGCGAGCAGGAGGATTCCAATAAGCAAACGGGACTGCAATGTCATTGTCAAGCCCTTAGTAAGGATGCGACTGGAACTCAATCGAGTTTCACCGCGCTTCCGCGGTAAACCAGGCCTTCCTCACGAATGCGGACTCCGGACAAGGAGCCGTTTTCCTCGAGGAACGCAGGCCAACGAAAATGAAATGCACCAGAGCCTTGAGCCTGCTGCAGTGCATTCGATCTGTGCCAGGGGAAGCCGTCCTATTGTACGTGAGAATGAATATTATGAAAAAAATATTCCTCCGAACTGCAACATGGTCTCCGTTGCTTAGCGACCTCGAAGGTTGGGCGCGTCTGATGACCCGCGCAGCCGAACTCTGTCCATGCACCCCTCTCAATTCCAGCCAGGGCGTCTGCTCACCGCGTTATCTCCCACGCCAAATGCTGAATCTCAGGCAATACCAGCTTCTCCATCGCCAGCCTGACCGCATTGGTCGATCCGGGCAAACTGATAATCGCGCAGCCCCGGTACGTGCCCGCCGTCGCCCGGCTCAGCATCGCCGCAGCTCCCACCTCATCGTAACTGAGCATCCGGAAAATCTCGCCGAATCCAGGCAACTCCTTTTCCAACGCCCGCGACAGCACGTCATACGTGCGATCCCGCTTGCTGACGCCCGTCCCGCCATTAAATACGATCACCTGCGCACCACTCCCGCTGAAATCCTCCAGCGCCGCCGCAACCTCCTCCGGCTCGTCCCTCACGATGCGCGTGGCAACTACCTGATGACCCTCCGCCTCGGCCATCTCGCGAATAGCCTGGCCGCTGCGGTCAGTTTCCGGCGTGCGTGTATCCGAGACGGTCACGATCGCAAAGGCGATGCTGCCCTTCTCTTCTTCCGCCTGCCGCCGGTGCTCTTCGGAGCTTTCTCCATTCTTCATCTTTCACCCTCTCATCACCTGAATGTTCATCATAACGCGCCAAAACCACCAGGCGCACAGGGGGTCTTGGCGCCTTAGCGCTCCCTTCTCTCCTGAGCATTATACTTCAGATTCGAGAAAGCGGCTCCCCTTTGCCTCCTATACCATCGGGCGCATCCTCTGGCGGCGTGTGTACCCCATATTATTGTGCGCCGGAGTGCAAGCCAACCTGTCAGGCCATCGCGCCAGTGACCGCACCACAGTTCATCCCCCGTCACATGAACGACTGTTCAGAAAAGACGCGCCCAACAATCTGGGTGAAATGCACACGTACCGACAAATAAATTTTGGCATGGAATAGTCGTCCTGTTATAATCCGATACTGTCCTGAAAACGTTTCCAGCAATCAGGTTGATACCCCTGCTTCGTTCTGCCAGCAATACCATTTGTCAACTGATGTTACGCGTTCGTTGCCTTGTGTCAGTTGGACCCTGTGCGTATTGACGCCGCAATCTTCGTAACATCAACAATTGATCCGCCGCTTATCCCTGTAGTTCAGCATATCATGGCAGCATTATTTTTCAGGAGCTACTCTTCCGTGGTCATTCTTCTATCGAAGTGAACGCGGTTCATCCTTACACGTTCCACCCATCACATTCCCAGGAGGAAAACAGTGCAGCGAACGGAAATGAGTCGAAGAAGCTTTTTGCAGGTGGCCGCGGGCAGCACGGCAGTCGCTGCGTTAGCCGCGTGCGCGCCGCCCGTGCCGGCCGGCACCACTACAGACGCATCCGCCGAGCCAGTTACCCTGAACTTCTTTAACCGCGGCGGCCAGTTCATTGAGAACGTCATGGACCAGCAGATGTCCCTGTATAGGGAGTCTAACCCCAATATCGAGTTCGAGATTAACGCCGTGGCCGGTGCCTCCCACCAGGAAGCCCTGCTGATCATGATCTCCGCCGGCACCGGACCCGACATGTGGTTTGACGCCAATCGCACCACCGGCCCCCTCACTCGCAGGGGCGTGACAACCAATCTTGAGCCCTACTTTGAGGCCGATCCTGATTTTAGCGAAGACGACTATGTCGAAAACGTCTGGATCGCCCAAACCTACGACGGCGCTCGCTGGGGCATCCCCTGGGACAGTGGCGCCATGCTCATGGCCTTCAATATCGACCTGTTCGACGAGGTTGGCGTTCCCCATCCGGAGCCGGATGCATGGATGACATGGGACGAAATTATCGAACTCGCCAAGGTTCTCACCTTCGACTTGGACGACAATTCAGCCAACGATTCTGATTTCGATCCCGCCCGCGTGCGTCAGTACGGACTTAGGGCTGGCTTTGGTCACGGTCGGCCGACCTATATCTGGGGCAACGACGCCGAAATTATCGCTGATGACGGCACCATGCCTATGGATTCGGATGCATTCATCGAGGCGATGAACTGGCTGGCGGATCTGGGTTTGAAACACTTTGTCAATCCATCGCCCGCATACGAAGCCGCTGGCGAGACCAGCCTGCAGGCCGGCAACGTAGCCATGCAGCACATCGGCGTCTGGTCCCTGGGCCGCATCAACCAGGCTGGTGTCAACTGGGGCACATTCCCCGTACCCTACAACAAGACGAAGACATCCTACGGCC
>JAPPKT010000529.1 GCA_028819675.1 Caldilineaceae bacterium
TGCCTAATCGAAGGTGTCCAGCCAGACCACGTCCCGCCAGTCCCATCAGATCCCCATAGGTGCCGGCCATGTGCCTGCCCTCGCACCCGCCCCAACTGACGGACTCCACCGTACGGCCACGCCTGGCGCCTGCACTGCGTCTCGCCCAAAGACGGTAAACAACGCCTGCCACCGCTGGCATTGATTCACCGCCAGACTGTTCCCACCCTGAATCTGGGATGCACCCGAGTTGAATCAGTAGGCGTTCTTGTTGGTCCCGAGTAGCCACTGACCTAGTGTGCGAATAATAATCTTGAAGTCCAAGGCCAGTGACCAGTTTTCGATATACCAGAGATCGTACTTTGTACGCTCCTCGATCGACGTGTCGCCCCGCATCCCGTTAACCGCCGCCCAACCGGTCATCCCGGCCTTTTCACGGTGGCGGTCCATATAACGTGGAATCATCTGCCGGAACTGCTCCACGTAGACCGGTCGTTCCGGGCGCGGTCCGACCAGGCTCATCTCGCCAAAGAGAACATTGATTAACTGCGGCAGTTCATCGATATTGGCGCGACGGATGAAAGCGCCCAGTTTGGTGCGCCTGGGATCGTTCTCGACCGTCCAGCCTGGCCCGGATTCTTCAGCGTCCTCGCGCATCGAGCGGAACTTCAGTATCTTGAACGACTTGGCATCCAAGCCCATCCGTTCATGTGTGTAGAAGACCGGCCCGGGGCTGTCCAGTTTGATCAAAAGTGCCACCAGCATCAGAAAGGGGCTGAGTACGACCAGGCCGATAGCGCTTCCCACCAGATCCATGCCGCGCTTCAGTGTCAGTCTCCAACCCTGGAGGGCCACGTCGCGCACTGTGACCAGAGGCAACCCGCCGAGATAGCCAATCGTCACTTCACTGGCCATAATCCCGAACGCATCCGGCAGCACGCGAATGCCGACCTTTTCGCGCTCACACAGGCTGATGATGCCGATCAACTCCTGGTGTGTACTTTCCGGCAGGGCGATGATCACTTCGTCGACTGCAAATTCGTCAATTATTCTGGGGATGTCGGCGACGCCGCCCAGAATCGGCACATTCAGAATGGAACGTGTACTGCTGTTATCTACGATCCCGATAACCTGAAAGCCCAGTTTTGGATTGGCCTGTATCCTCTGCAGGATCATGCGCCCGGAGTCGCCGCCGCCGATGAGCAGAACCCGGTCCCCGCCGATTCCTCTGGCCTGGGCATTCCACTGTATCTGCGCATGCAACGTCCGGCCAACTGTCAAGATGATGATGTTGAGCAACCAGGCATAGCCCAGGAACGTGCGGTGGTAAACGAAATCCCGCAGAAAAAGGCTCACCAGAGCGACGGTCAGGAGCGTGCAGAGCGTCGTAAGTTTTGCGGTGCGAAAAATCTCATCCAGCTGACCGAGCGGCCGGCGGCGCTGGTACATGCGCTGCGAAGAGAAGAGCGACAGCAGCAGCAGTGTCTGCGTCACCGGCAATGGCAGGAACTCCAGAAATGGACCGACAATGATATCCGGCTGCAGCTCCATCAGACGCGGCGTCAGGTTCATCTCAGTGAGCCGGTGGGCCAGAAAGAATGCGAGCCACGTGCACCCTAAATCCACAATCGCCAGCGAGAGCGCGAAAACAAGCTGGGCGCGCTTTGGCACGCCCGGCCGCTGGGCGCGCAGGGCCGAGTACCTCCCGTTTGGACTGGAGAATACGCCCTCCTCGAACGCAGCCACATCTTCCGCAGTCGCGGATGGCCGCGATTCTGTCGCAGCCTCCTCCTCAAGTTCTGATGTCGGCTGAACCGGTGTCTTCCACATCGTGCCTGTTGCTTGAGTCCATCAGTGGGCGGCAAGTAGCCGTCCACAATCAACATCACGAAACTCAGGTGGGTCGGTCTTCGTTATCGCCTGCAGCGCAAAACTGTGCTAAATCCGCTCCTGTCGCAATTTCCAGAGCCGGATGGCAATGTCAACGCCGCCAATCAGAGCAATACTGAGCCAGATAAGTTTGTCCAGCACCCATGAACTGTTGGCCCGGTAATGTTTGCGATAGAAGATCCACATCGCTTCATAGAAGGCGCGGCGGGCCTTGCGGCTCCTGCGGCTGGAGGCCTCTTTGACATGCGTGATCTCGACCTCGCCGTTATACCAGACTTCCCAGCCCGCGCTCTTGATGCGCTTTGCCCAATCAAGGTCTTCGCCGTACATGAAGTAGGCCTCGTCCAACAGCCCGACCTCCACAATCGCCTGCGTGCGCACCTGCATATATGCGCCCACGACCGAATCCACCGGATGCACCGCATCCTCCGGCAGGTAACTCAGATTATAGGCGTTGAATCGCTTGCTTCGCGGAAACAGCCGGCTCAGACGCGTCATGCGGCAGAAGCTCACCCAGGGTGTGGGAAAGCTGCGCCGGCAGGCCAGATCGAGCGTTCCGTCCGGCCGCCGCACTCGCGGACCGGCTACCCCGAGGTCGGGCCGCTCGTCCATGAACTGTATCATGTCGGCCAGTGCGTTCGCCGGCAAGACAGTGTCATTGTTAAGAAGGAGAGTGTAGCGCGGAAGAGGCCCGTTGTGCGGCGGTTGGCGGTCAGAGAGGCCGAGTTGGCGTAAAGCCAGGTTGTTGCCTGCGCTGAAGCCGAGATTGGTTTCCGAAACGATCAGGCCTGCCTGTGGGAAGCGGTCGCTCATCATGGCGACGCTGTCGTCACTGCTGCCGTTGTCAACAACACAGACCGTGTAGGAAAAATTGCCGGCCGAGGCGAACACCGATGTAAGGCATCCGGACAGGAGAGCGCTGGCGTTGTAGTTGACAATGATTATCGCCAGGTCTATTCCCTCTGCATACGGAATAGATCCGGAGGACATCCCACTCGTTGGCAGCGTTGACTGCGAGCCGCTGCTCTCAATCCATTCTGACCAGACGACGTGGCGAGGAGACTGCATTTTCTGAGTTTCTGTTCACCCGCTGCTCAACTCTCCAAAAGGTTGAAAAGGGCGGCGGGCGGCATATGTGAGCGAAAAAAGGGCTGTGATCAGTGCGATCGCTCAGAGATGATCAGCTGTCGCACAGCGCAGAACAGGCAATCAGAAAAGTCAGCCAGATTGCAGATCTCACAGCCGGAACGTCTGCTCTAAGTGCGTCTGATTCTAGCACGGCACGCTGCTTAAGCCAAAGCGTTTGTCTGAACTACCCCCTTGGTTCACTGTATATCGGCGGCCGTCTCGGATCCGACTGGCTGACGGCAAAAGTGAATATGACGCCAAAGGTGTTTACCATCCGTGTTCGTGCTGCCGGCTGTGTCATTCCCTGTTCAAGATTGAGCGATCAGAAAGCCGTCACACCCTCTCCCACTTACATGCGTCGTAGCGCAACTTCCAGCACGCGGTCTGCCGTCAGGTCCGGCAGCAGGAGTGCATCGGCTGCGGCCGCCAAAGCGCCGGCCGAAAGAGACTCCCCTGCACTGTCCATGTCCTGTTTTTCGTATCCTGGCAAGGCACCCTGGGGAATGAGGCCGATCAGTTCGCTGCGGTCGAGCTCGACGGCGTGGCGGGCGGCCTGGCGGCGAATGGCTTCTACGGCCGCCCGCGGGGATGTGGCGCGATAATCGACCAGATTCATGCTGACCTGTGCCCGCCCATCGACAAGGAGGCCCAGGGCTCGGACCGCCGGCAGCCCGCCGTCGCGCTCGCGGATCTGGTGGGCGATTGTTCGGGCGACGCCTACATCGGCTGTGCGCAGGAAAACGTTGAAGGCGATGAGGATAGGCCTGGCCCCGACGACAACCGCGCCCGCCGGCCCTACCCTGGCAGGGCCGAAATCAGGTTCACGCCGCGGGTTGTGAATATCCCGGGCGAGGGCCTCATATTCCCCCCGCCGGACGTCGGCCAGATTGCGGCGCTCAGGCCTGGTGGCCGCTTCGCCATAGAGGTAGACGGGCACATCCAGTTCTTCTCCGATGCGATGACCCAGTTGTCGGGCCAGGAGAGCGCAATCTTCAAGTTGAGAGTTGCGAATCGGCACGAGCGGGACCACATCGGCCGCGCCCAGTCGGGGATGGACGCCCCGATGCCCCCTGAGGTCAATGCGAGCGACAGCCACCTCGACCGCGTTGAACAGCCCCTGCAAAACCGGTTCCGGCGGGCCCGCAACCGTGAGAACGGTGCGATTGTGGTCTGCATCGCTCGTGCGATCGAGAAGCCGGGCGCCGGACCTCTGGACTGCTGCTGCCAGTTCGTCGATGACATCGGTGCGGCGGCCCTCCGAAAAATTGGGAACCGATTCAATGATTGGTGTGTCGCCGGAACCGTGATTCATCTGCTGACGGGTTGAAATGCGGCCGTGAGGTAGGCAGAGTCGGGCACGCGCAACAATCTTTCCTGCCCCCACTGCCCGTCTGAACCACAAAGTGATGCGCTGGGGACTGGACCGTGATAGCCGGATTCAAATTATCCGGCTCGTCCCAGAAGCCACTTCACGAGCAGGAGTATGGCGAACGCGGTCGCCATAAGGACAACCGACAAGGCCAAAGCCACGTCGAGGTCCAATTCGAAACCGATATAGATGGCCAGGGGCATCGTCTGCGTACGCCCGGGATAGTTGCCGGCGAAAAGGATCGTAGCGCCGAAATCACCCAGAGCCCTCGCCCACGTCATAACCAGCCCGCCCAGCAGGGAGGCGCGGGCGAGAGGGACAGTCACAAAGCGGAAGATCTGCCGTCCGTCCGCCCCGTCCAGTGCCGCAGCCTCTTCCAGCTCAACCGCGCTGCGACTGAGACCGCCGATCGCCGCGCGAATGTAGTAGGGCGAAGCGACAAAAAGCTGTGCAAGAATGACCGCCAGCGAAGTAAAGGCGATCTCTATTCCTGCCACCGACAGCCCCTGCCCCAACATCCCCCGGCGGCCAAAGGCCATCAGCAGGGCCAGCCCGGCAACAGCAGGCGGCAGGACGGTGGGCAAATCGATCAGCGTGTCCAGCGCCCGGCGACCCCGGAAATGCCGCCGGGTCATCAGCACGGCCAGAGGTGTGCCCAGTACGATCGTCAATAGCGTCGCTGTGGCAGATGTCCACAGGCTCAGCACGATAGCCCGGCGAGCCACAGGCTGGGCCAGATGCGTGCCGATGTCAGTCAACTCTGTGCGCCAGATCAGTGCCAGCAAAGGGAGGGTCAGAAACAGGATCATGGGCACCGCTGACCAGAAGAGAGCCATGCCCGGCCGCGACAGGCGCCCGGAAGAGCGCTGGTCGTCCCGCGCCCGGTCGACGGAGATGCGCATCGCCTCGGCGGCTTCAGTCGTGCGCATGGTCCGATGCCTCAGCTACCGCAACGTCTGTGCCTCGCCTCGAGCCTTCACCCCGGCATCCGGTCGAAAAGCCGTGCGACTCCAGCACAGCTGTGCCTTCTTCAGAAAACAGGAAGGTAACAAAGGTTGCTGCCTGCTCCGGCTGCCTGCTGTCCTGGGTCAGAGCGATCGGATAGACGGCTGAGACGTTGAGATGGGCTGGAATCTCCATGCTCTGCAACTCTGTACTGCCAACGAGGTCGCTGGCGTAGACGACGCCGGCATCGGCCTCGCCCAACTGCAGTTTGCTGAGAATGCCCCGTACATTCTGTTCTTGTGACACGATGTTGGCCTCGAAACCGGCGCGAAATTCAGGCCCGAAACGGTCGTCCTGCTCGGCATTGGCCAGAAACTGCCGCGTGTACTGCCCGATCGGCACCGCCTCCGCGCCGACAACAATCTTATGACCGGGCTGGGCCAGCTTCAGCAAAGATTCAAGACCCGGCGCAGCGTCGGAACCTCCCGTGACCCCCAGGCCGTAGCCGATCATCAGCCGATTGCAAGCGAATGTCTTCACGCTTTTCATTTCAATCCGTCCAGCGTCAACTGCCGCCTGCATCTGCATCTCGTCAGCCGAAGCGAAAATGTCGGCGCGCGCCCCTTCGCGCAGCTGACCGGCCAGCTGCTGGGAACCGGCAAAGTTGAACTCAACGTTACCTGTGTGGCTCCTGCGGCTGAACGAACCGGCTGCCTCTCGGAAGACATCGGTTAGGGACGCGGCCGCAAAGACCGTCACTACGACCGTTTCCGATGATGGCGCGCTGCCCGGAGCTGGCGCGCCGCAACCGACCAGAAGTAGACTGCCCAGCATCAGCGCGGCCGCTGCGCTGAGCAAACAGGCACGCGGCAATGCCCGATTCAAGGCATGCGTATCCTTCTGCCATACGCTCTTCCTTCCCCACTGAACGACCGTGTTGAAGTTGAGCGAACAAGATCTCCTGGACGCCGCCACAGTCAGCCTGAGGGCAGTTTTTGTCGAAGGCAGCCACAAAGATGACACGAAATTGACGATAGCAGTGAGCCGTGGCCATGTCAAATTTAGACCGTTTTCACTCTGACGGCCGGCTGTTCGGCGGATCGAGGCAGCTACGAAATATGAATGGCGCCGGCTTTCCATTCTGTTTTGGTCAGTATGGTATGATCGAAAGATGGCGCCGGTAATACAGCGCGGCTTCACCGAACGCTGGGGGGCCGTCGCAATTTGAGCGCCGTCCGGGCCAACGTCTCCAGGCCCGGTGTGTCAACGATGTGACAGGGGGAGCGGTGACAGATCAAGCAGTTGAATGGAATGAGTTCGTCAGCAACCATACCGCCGGCCATCTCTTGCAGACGCACGAATGGGCCACCCTGAAATGCCGCTTCGGCTGGAGCGCCAGACGCGTTCACATGCCGCAATCCGCAGACCAAGGCCTCGCGCAGGCCGGGGCGCTGCTCCTCTTTCGCAAAGTCATGGGCCAGGTCCTGGCCTACGTCCCCAGAGGCCCGCTTGTAGACTGGTCCGACGCGACGCAGACGGAAGCAGTCGTGGCGAGCATGTGCGATGTTGCCCGGCAGGAGGGGGCGTTCGCGCTGAAAATCGAACCGGGTCTTCTCGACACGGCAGTAAACCGCCAGCGTCTTAGTACGGCCGGCTTCCAGCCCAGCCCCCATTCGATTCAGCCTCGCAGCACCGTTGTCGTCGATCTACAGCCGGACGTCGATGCGATCTTGGCGCAGATGAAGAGCAAGTGGCGTTACAACATCCGCTTGGCCGCGCGCAAAGGCGTCAGCGTGCGTAAGCTGGAGGCGCATGAGCTGCCCCTGTTCCAGCAACTGATGGAAGAGACGGGAAAGCGGGACGGCTTTTCCGTCCACAGCGCCGCCTACTACCGTGATGCATACGAACTGCTGGCCTCCCGCTGGGGCGCCTTCCTGCTGGCCTCGTTTGAGGGCGAACCGCTGGCCAGCATTGCTGTCTTTGCCGTCGGTTCGACCGCCTGCTACCTGTGGGGGGCCAGCAACAATCGCCATCGCAACCTTATGCCCAATCACGCACTCCAATGGGAAGCCATGCGCTGGGCCAGGGAACGCGGCTGCGCACGCTATGATCTCTGGGGCATCCCCGACGAGATCGGCGCCGTCGCCACCGGTCTCTGGGAAGAAGGGCGCAAGACCGTATCCGCCGAGAAGGCGCCGGTCAATCTGAATGCGCTGCCAGCCGGGGATCTCTGGGGCGTCTTCCGTTTCAAACAGGGTTTTGGCGGCGCAGTTGAGCGCACAGTCGGCGCGTGGGATCTCCCCTTGCGGCGACAGGTCTACAATCTCTATCAGGGCGCACTGCTGGCGAAGGACAGGGCTGGCAGGAACTTGCCCCCGGCAAAGAGGCAGGAGGAGCGAGGGAAGACCTCCTCCCCTTCCTCCCCTGCGGTAACCATGGAACCGGTGGTGACGGCCTCAGCGTGGGAAGATCTGTTGGAGCAGTTGCCGCCCGACCGCAGCCACGTGCTCCAAAGTTGGTCGTGGGGTGCCGTCAAAGCCGGCAGCGGTTGGCGCGTTGAGCGTTGGCGTCTGCTGCGCGGCGGGCGCCCCTTGGGGGCCTTTCAGTGGCTGTCGCGGCAGCCTACGGCAGGGCTGCCCTTGCGCGTCGCTTACGTGCCCAAAGGCCCGCTGCTGGACTGGTCGGACGACGAAGCAGCTGCACTGGTATTGGCGCAGATCGAAGAGCTGTGCCGGCGGCGGGGCTGCCTTCAGGTGAAAATCGATCCTGACGTCAGCGAGGAGGATAGCGAAGGAGTCCGCCTGAAGCAACTGCTGGTCCAGCGCAACTGGCGCTTCAGCCCGGAGCAGATCCAGTTCAAGAACACCGGCTTCACCGACATCACCCGGTCCGATGAAGAACTGCTGGCCGCGTTCAAGAGCAAATGGCGCTATAATATCCGGTTGGCTGAACGGCGGGAAGTCACCGTCCGCTGCGGCGATGTTGCAGACCTGCCGGCCTTCTATCGACTCTACCAGGAAACGAGCGCCCGCGATGGTTTTCTGATCCGCCCCTTCGCCTACTACGACGCCTTGTGGCGTATGTTTCTGAAGATGCAGGAGGATGAGGGGAACCTGACCGGCGGAGCGCTGTTGCTGGCCGACCATCCGCAGGAGTCTCAGCCGGTTGCCGGGCTGTTCCTGCTCCGTTACGGTCGTCAAACTCTCTATTTCAACGGGGCCAGCAGTGCACGCCGCCGCCGCGA
>JAPPKT010000119.1 GCA_028819675.1 Caldilineaceae bacterium
GGGCCCCCCCCCCCCCAACGCCCCCCCTAAACCTCCCGCCGCAGCGAGTGTGTGGCTATATGACCTTGACGACCCGCTGACCGGACTTCCCCCCCCACCCCCCGTCGTGCCTCGTACCCAGCGTGATCCAGCGCAGGCACCGCAACGCCCAGCCAGGTCCCACACACACCGCGTCACATTCCCCGCAGGTGCACCCCTCGTAGGTGCCCAGGCCCGCCCTTCGCGCTCTTCAAAGCCCGCTGACCATTTCAGCCGCCGCTGCCATGAATTCCACCTGCCATACTGTTTCCATCCCCAATGTGGACCGAACCCCGAAATTCCAGGGCAAATGCACCAAAATCAGTGATATAATAGCCTCGTACGTGCGCCGTCTAACGGCACAGTATCTTGCTCACAAAGTGGGCACGTGAAGCGGGAAATCACGTAGGTCAACTTCAATGGCCTGGCACGAAAGGAAAGGTCATAAAGCAGCGAAGTAAAGCGGGAGGGCGAATGAACTACACTGAAACCGCTCCCGCAAGACCTGCTACCTAAGACTAAAGCTATACTGCTTGAATTCTAGTCTCCATCGGGTAAGAGCTATGACCATCAGGAAAGGTAGTCGACACCTGATTCATCTAAGCTACAGGGATAGGTACAGGCCCTGTAGTACCCGCCAGAGATGACTGTAGTTGGCAAAGAGCCAAACAAAGGAGACGAACGGGAAGTCTGAGAGTAGCTGGACACGGATACTGTGACCGGAATTCGGAATCGGCCTGAGTGCGGAGACGCATATGGTTGCGGAGCCATCGAGTACTCGCCGGAGCAACGACCGGCTACAGAGAGTGGGAAAGCCACTCACAGGGGGAACAGGGTGGCGGGTTTCGGCTGGGTGAGTCATAGAATGGAATGCGAATGCAAACAACCGAATCGACTTCCGAAGCCATAGGTGACAGGTCAGAGTGGGACACCTGCAAAGACGAACTGGAAAGCCGTGTGCGGTGAAAGTCGCAGGCACGTTTTGGGGGCAGGCAGGGGGAAAAGTGCTCATCCAAGTAACTCGCTTCCTGCCGAGCCTACCAAAATGCTAAAAGGCATTACTGAGAGCGTACTGCCATCAATCCACGACTCCCGCTGGCAGGAAATCTTCTGAAGGCGAGGGAAAGCCCTTCCAAGACTGGTAACTGCCCAGTCCCCAACCGGGACAGCGAGAATACGTGCGGGAAGTCAAGCGAAAGAGTCCAGGAAATGGAATGCTGCCCGCTCTCACCCGACATAGCCCGACTTTGAGCGTCCGGACACGACCCCCAGCCCCATCGCCAGTTAACCGGCATGAGTCTGCCGTCCTTTAGAGTAGTGGATGAGCATCGTAGAGAATTTTCCAGAACCGGGAACAGGCTCCAGACACGCAAAAACTGATGCAAAAGCGTAACAACAACAAGAACCAGAAAAAAATTCACCCGCTTTTACCCGACTTTTCCGCCATTTACGCTTTTTCCGCCATATTCCCGCCAAAACACGACCCGCCATGTAAAGGTTCGTACAACTCTCGCAGACACTGGAATGAGACCCCCGGCGCCGGCGTGGCCCTGACTGCAGCCCATCGCACAAACTGCATGCATTGCAGGTGAGACAACATGGAAACGCTCGTAAACTCTCATAGACTCTCGTCCAGAACTCGTACGAGACAACCTGCACCGGCAAGGCTCCCGTCACACCCTGTCACGCAAACCTCAGGAACTGCAATTTAGACAACACGAAAACGCTTGCAAACACTCGTAAACGCTCGTAAACTCTCGTCCAACACACACAGATGAGCAAGCCTGCGCCCCACCACCAAGACAAACGATCCACGATGAATGAAATGCTCGCATCAGCCCCCAAGCCATCTGCACCGAATCTGAATTCCGTCTTTTCCTCCGATGCTGGACTGCTCCTGACTTCCACCCTCAGCCACTGGAGCATCAAGAAATCAGTCCACTGCGACTTGGATGAGGACAACTGTCGCATCCGTCACGGCCATGCGCAGCACAACCTGGCCATCTTGCGACGCTTGGCTATCAACCCCCCGCGCCGGGGAAAAGCGCCCAAATCGGTATTGCTGCCAAACGTAACCGAGATGGTTGGAAATCTGACCATCTCCTGAAAGTGCTCTCCCAATAAGATGCGGACGTCCTAAGATACAGAGCCTCTTTTCGTTGACAGTGAAAAGAAA
Source organism: Caldilineaceae bacterium (assembly GCA_028819675.1). The sequence goes on from JAPPKT010000119.1 coordinate 2,195, forward strand.
TTCTGATAAAGTGCGGCCAACTTCAGTACAGATGCCTCCGAAGTGATGAACTGTTTCACCCAAACGACCTGGCAGGGCCGACGTTTCTACTCGTAGAAACTCTGTCAGGTTGATCGGTACTTTCGCCCACAACTTAACGCAGCGGAATTCGGTATTTTTTCGCCTGCATCGGGCAATTCCTGTTTTTCCTACCCAAAGGAGGAAGGTATGAAAGTCTCGAAGGAAAGAGTAAGTCGTCGCGATTTTCTGAGGCTGTCTGCAGTTACAGCCCTCTCCGGAATCGGCGCAACCGCGCTGGCGGCCTGTGGGCCGGCGCCTGGGCAAGGGGCATCCGGCGACATGGCAGCGGATGAGCCCGCCATGGCCCAACAGACGATCACCTACTGGGACTGGTGGGGCCCCGCCGCCAATGAGACCAGCAAAGCGCTGTTCGACCGGTTGCCGGTTGCCCTGGGAGAGTCGAACCCTGAGCTGGAGTTGAACTATCAGAACGTTCCCTTCGGTGAATATTTCGTAAAATTCCTGGCGGCGCATGCGGCCGACGATACACCCGACGTCATGCACAGCTCGGTGTACTGGTCCCGTGACTTCTATGACAGGGGTGCGCTCCTGGACCTGACGCCATCGATCGAAATAACTCCGGACCTGGCGCCGGAGAATTTCCTCGACGGCGCCTTGCTGCAAGCGACAAAGGGACCTGCGCAGTACGGCGTACTGGGCGAAGGGCCGGACAGCAGCCAGATCTTCTTCAACACGGATCTGTTCGAGGAGGCAGGTGTCACGACCGACCCGGACGAGATAGCAACCTGGGACTGGGCGGACTTCACCGAAGCTGCCAAGGAGTTGACCAAGCGTGATGGCGACGAGGTGGTTCAGTCGGGCTTCCTGGTTGGCACGCCGCGGGCCTCAACGCTGAGCGTCTGGGCCAGCTGCCACGATGTGGGCTTTTATTCGAAGAACGATGCCGGCATTGAGAACGGGATCGGCTTCAACGATAAGAACGCGGCGGTGAATGGGTTGAACTGGTTCCTGGACATGCTGCACGTGCACCAGGTCTCCCAGCCGATCGCGCCCGAACGGCAGGACTGGGCACAGTTCCAGCAGGGGAAGGCTGCGATGGCGACATCCGGCCCCTGGCAATATGGGCCCCTGGCCAACGATCTGCCGGAGTTGAACTGGTTTACGATGCTGTTCCCGGCGGCGCCGGTGGAAGGCGGGAAGCAGGGCACGGCCCACTGGAACAACATGCTTGTTGTGCCGACCAAATCACCCAATAAAGATGCCGGCTGGGCCTTCCTCGAGTTCTGGTGCGGGTTGGGCTGGATGTTGGAGCGGTTCGCGATCGGCAGCTGGTTGGCGCCGCGCAAAGACTTCTACGAGACACCGGAATACCAGGCCGCGCTGCAGGAGTTGCCGGTCCTGAACATGGTCCCGCTGGCGTCAGCGTCCGGTACACCGTTGGTCTACATCCAGCAGAGCGCACTGGATGCGGCGATCCGGCCCATCCTGGAAGCGGCGATTCTGCAGGAGCTGGAGCCTGAGGCAGCGGTTGAGCAGATGGTCGTTGAGTGCAACGAGATTATGGAAGACGCCGGTTACGCCTAAGTTACGGGTGGTTCGTGGTCAGTCAGCATCCACTGGCCACGAACCACTGTATTTCAGGGCACAGTGACAGATGACGACTTTGGCACAACCGTCGCAGCCGGTTCAATCGCGTGCGAGCAGGCAGAGAGAGTTGTGGAAACGGGTCAGGAAGACCTGGCCGGGCTATCTGTTCATCAGCCCGGCAGGTCTGCTGATCACGGTCTTTTCCTACATCGCGATCATCTTCTCTCTCTACATCAGCTTTCACCAATATGACATCATCTCAGAGGCGCGGCCTTTCGAGGGGCTGGAGAACTACGCGCGCGCGTTGAGCGATAAGCTGGTACGGATCAGTTTCCGCAACACGTTCATCTATGTCGTTGTAATCGTTCCGTCGATAACGATCATCTCATTGCTTCTGGCGGTTCTGGGCAACCAGGTCCGGCGGGGACGGGCGCTCTTCCGCACCGTCTTCTTCATCCCCACAATTACGCCTATCGTGGTGACTTCGATGCTGTGGGTATGGCTCTACGAACCCACCGGCGGGATCAACAGGCTGCTTGAGATGATAAACATTGAGGGCCCCAACTGGCTCTTCAATCCAGCCACCGCGTTGCCGGCGATCATGATCATGACCATCTGGGGCGCGGTCGGCTACTACATGATCATCTTCCTCGCCGGCCTGGCCGAGATCCCGGAGGTCTTCTACGAAGCGGCCAAGGTGGACGGCGCCGGCCGCTGGCACACCTTCTGGAACATCACCATTCCCCTGTTGCGCAATTCGCTGATCTTCGCCTTCGTCACCTTGACGATCGCCGCCTTCCAGGTCTTCACCCAGGTCTTCATCATGACGCAGGGCGGCCCCATGAACTCGACACAGACGGTTCAAATGGTCGTCTACCACTACGCATTTCAACGATTTGAAATGGGCTATGCGTCGGCTATATCCTGGCTGCTGTTCGGCGTCATCTTCTTCTTCTCCGCGCTGCAGCTGAAGCTGTTCATCTCGCGGGAGCTGTACTGAGTCATGGCGCGCACACTGTCCGACCCCCGCGGCGGGGCGAGAGAACAGAACAGGCTGCTTCTGGTTGCAACCAGGCGCAGCTTTACCATCATCGTCTATGCGCTGCTGATTGCCCTCGCCTTCAGCATGATCTTTCCCTACCTGTGGATGCTGGCCAACTCCTTCAAAAGCCGGACCGACTTCTTCACCAATCCCTATTCGGTCATTCCCATGCCGCCAACGCTGAGCACATACTATGATGCTCTGACGATCGGGCGGATGGGAGTATACCTGGGTAACAGCATTCTGTATGCGGCCGCGGTTTTGATTGTCCAGCTACTCATCGACTCGCTGGCGGCCTATTCGTTCGCGCGCGTCGATTTTCCCGGCCGGGAGGCCCTCTTCCTGGCCGTGCTGGCGACGCTGATGCTCCCGGGTTCGGTTACGCTGATCCCGACCTTCCTCATCGCGCATGGGTTGGGTCTCACAAATACATTTACGGGGGTGGTGCTGCCGGGCTTTGCCGGCGCCTTCGGTATATTCCTCTTGCGCCAGTTTTTCCTCAATATCCCGCGCGAGCTGGAGGACGCCGCCCGCATTGACGGCTCCGGCTTTTTCGGCACCTATTGGCGCATCATGCTGCCCCTCGCCAAACCGGCCATGGTGACGCTCGGCGTCTTTATCTTCCTCAACGAGTGGAGCTCCTTCGTCTGGCCCCTCATCATCCTCTCCGACTGGAAAAAGTACCCGGTCACCGTCGGCATCGCTCTCTTCCGCGACGTCAACCAGATCAACTGGCCGGCCGTATTCGCCGGCTCCACCATCGTCTCCTTCCCCATCGTCATCCTCTTCGTCCTCGCCCAGGAATACATCATCGGCGGCATCAGCCTCTCCGGCCTGAAGGGATAGAAAGCCCCGGGCAGCCCAGACACAACGAAGATGAATCTCGGCCTGGGGGAAATAACCGCTGGGAGCTACGCATCTCGCCTGCGTATTGATGTAGCTGACCAGAGTTAATCAGGAACCTACCCCCGTTCCGGAATGTATCCGAACATTTGTTGCGGTATTGGCTTAGGGAGCAGCGGGGGCTATAATGGGTCAGAGGGACACGGCGGAACACCACTTTATTTGATGACGGTAAGTCACCGCCAAGGAGAAAATAATCGTAGCGATGGACAGTCAGAAGATAAACAGGCTGCTAGATCAGTCCTGCGCCAATGCGTTGAATGACTGGGCTCAAGGAAAGAGAATTGACCGACGAGAAGCCAGCAAAGCTATGAGGACACTGCAAGATGAATTGAGAGGACTCAAGAAACCGGACTACGATAACGAATATATTCCCCCCGCGTACGTTATAAATTACCAACTCGGCCACATATACATGGCGTGGAAAGCACTATCTTGGCTACGAGAAGAGGCGAGTTTAGACACCATACACCGGGGTTCAATCAGAATTGTCGATTTTGGCGCAGGAACCTGTGCTGGACGTATTGGGGCCGCATTTATGGCAGCTGAAATCATTGAAGGTGGCAGTAATATCGAATGCATTTTCTTTGAGGAAATTGACACCAGTCCACGCATGTTGGGAATGGGAAATGTGGTCTGGCGAGCTTTCGTCAACGAAGTACAGCGAAGTCATGCCGGAACAGCTTTAGAGCAAGCCGTGAGGACAATAAGGAGTACGCAAGACAAGAATTGGGAGAATATAAAAAGAAATGGTCGTGATACATGGCTAACAGGGTTCCACGTAACATATGGGGCACAAGACTTACAGGAGATAATCCAGACACTTTATCATCGGTGCGAGCCTAGCGCGGGGGTATTCACTTGTAACAGAGGGAACATGGACATTATGCGGCAGCTCTTTCCTTTTCCCCCGGTGTGCGAGTGGAGTTCAGGATTTTACCCTCCGCACAAAGGGAAAAAAGATGGCAAAGTCAAATGCGAGACATTTTATACCATGTGGCAGGCTTTACGTTTCGGCTTTAGAGCAAAGTATCAAATTGATTGGCGCCCGTTTCTGCAGGTAAGAGATTGCGCCATTCTGATAGGAACGACGAGTAGGGATCGCTACATTTCCCTTTAGATTGGATCATCCGTCATATCGAAATTTCGGCAAAAAATATGTAACGAACGCTATCTTGAGATCGAACGCCCTTCCCTTTGAGAATGCCCATGTCAAACGCCAATATGCCAGTACAAAAGAGTCTGTTTGATGACGCGGTTGGCGTCCTGCACCACGTTGAGCCTCCTGACACCATCCGGCCAGATCGTATCGGCCCCACCGCCGTCACGTATAACCCCTCCCGCGAAATACTGACCCGGGCCACTGGGTTTATGGACGCCTATGACTTTACTCTCAACCCCTACAGTGGCTGCTCATTCGGTTGCACGTACTGCTATGCTGCGTTCTTCAGCCGGGATATCGAAAAACAGAAGTCTTGGGGCTACTGGGTCACCGTCAAGGAGAATGCCGTTGCGCTGCTGAATAAACGCAAGCCAGGCTATTTGGACGGTAAGCACATCTACATGAGCAGCGTGACGGATCCTTATCAGCCGATTGAACGAGAAGTGGAAGTGACCCGCCAACTCCTTAAGATAATGGCTGATCATCATAAACCCAAGCTGGTGGTGCAGACCCGCAGCCCTACCGTAGTGCGGGATGCTGACCTGTACCAGCGGATCGAGGAGAATGGCGGACGCGTTCAAATCAACATGACCGTTACCACGGACGATGAGAGTATCCGGCGTACCTTTGAGCCGTTCTGCCCCTCCAACCCAGTGCGGCTGCAGGCAATAGGAGAGGTACATGCTGCCGGGCTCGATACCTGTATCACGATGACTCCGGTTCTGTTGGTCAATGACAGCCACCAGTTCACTGAGAGCCTGATAGACACTGGTGTCAAGAAATTCATTGCCCAACCCTTTCACTTCAGCCGCGGCCGCTTTTTGGCTGGCACAAGAGACAAGGCGTTTGCGCTAATGGCTGAAAAGCTGGGCTGCAGTCTGAAAGAGTTCCCCCGCCTATACATGGAACGCTACCAGGAGTTCTTTCAGCATCTGAAAAAAGAACTGCAGGACCACGGCTCAGAGTTAGGGGAGGGCAAAGACGGCTTCAAACCGCCTTTCTAGCGACTTTGGTAAGATTCATGAATAGAAGAAGAAAGCCACTGGCTGTGATACCGGCTAGTGGCTTTCTTTGGTCTGCGGTGAAAAATTGAAGATGGCGGCGGGCGGACTTGAACCACCGACCTGGGGACTATGAAGCCCTCGCTCTATCCGCCTGAGCTACGTCACTGGGTCGGAACAGGATGTGTTTCGTTTGATTCGTACATCGGCCCAAACTGTCCTGAAACCCGGGGAAGGCGAAGGCCAGACCTGTTCGTAGCAACTCTGACTGCACTGTAGAAAGAGGACATCAATGTTCCCCAAAATATCTCGCCTGCTGTCCGACCCGAAAAGCCGGTTTGACCGCATCCGCAGCAGATGTTACATTCGGGCTCATGGTTCTCTTTCAACCACGCCTTTACCGTACCCATTTCGACCGTCGTGATCGACTAAACCAAGTCACTAGGAGGCTGAAATGAACAGGGCACTGTCGCGCCGCCAATTCCTGATCGGGACTGGTGGCCTCGCTGCCGGGCTTATCGCCGCTTGTGCGATGCCGGCGGCGCCTATGGAAGACGATGCAGCCGAAGGCTCAGGGATGACCGGTGAACTGACGATCGACATGCAGTATGTTCCC
>JAPPKT010000310.1 GCA_028819675.1 Caldilineaceae bacterium
CACCACCCGCTTCCCTCATGCCCCCTTCGGTCCGCCAGTTCCACTGCGGCGGCAGCACGCGGCCCGGCTGGGGTGGATGATTCAACTCTTCGCCCACCTGCCACAGCCAGGTCGCCAGCTTCTGCGCATCGTAGCTGTAGCGCGCCGGAATGTCCCTGCGCTGCTGGGGGAGCCCGGCCAGTTTGCGCAGGGCGATGTCGACAAAATCCGGGCCGTCCAAGTACTGCTGCGCCTCGGCCAGCATCGCGGCCGTATCGACTTCAAAGTCCACGTCCTGCGGCCGCAGCACCAGACGCGTCTCGTCATAGTAGACTGCGATCGGCTGGCTCATAGCAGCTTCCATGACCGTCTCGATCTCCGCGGGATCCTTCAGATGGCTGAGCTCCAGGCTGGCCAGATGCACGCCCGGCGGGATCGGCGCGGCTGAAGCCTTATAGCGCGTATACAGAGGGAAGATGGAGAGCAAAGCGATGAGGGGAAGGGCGAAGCGCAGGAATCCAGCCATTTCAGATGCTCATACTATTGACGACGGCAGAAGCACACGCAAGGCCCGGCTTTCACCTGGTATGAAGGGGTTGTGCCAGTGTGAAAGGAAATCTTCCATCATTCGTCTTGCTTGAGTTCCTGTATTTTTTCTTCAATGGAGGTGATGAGGTCGCTGTCGCCAGCCTCCCGCGCATATTCCAGAGCGGTTTTCAGGTCGGCGAGGGCTTCTTGGGATCGTCCTAAATCGACCTTGGCAAGGCCCCGATTGAAGTAGATGTAAGGGTTTTCAGGTTGCAGACGGACAGCCTGATCGTAGTCGGCCATCGCCTTGCGGAATTGACCTAATGCGTTCCAGGTATGGGCACGGTTGACATAAGCGCCAGCAAAGTAAGGCTGCAGACGCAATGTCTGATCATAGTCGAAGATCGCCTGCGCGAATTGGCCAAGTTCGGCCCTGGCATAGGCACGTGAGAAGTATACATAACCGTTGTCTGGCTCCAGTTGGACGGCTTGATCATAGTCGGCGAAGGCCTCCTGAATCTGACCAAGGTCGAACTTGACGTTGCCCCGGCTGGTGTAGATATGTGCGTTGTCGGGCTCCAGTTGCAAGGCCTGATCGAAGTCGGCGAAGGCCTCTTCGTGTTCGCCAAGCTGGGATTTGGCTCTACCCCGAGCAACATAAGCATTGACGTCGTCGGATTCCAGTCGCAGGGCCTGGTCAAAGTCGGCGATCGCTTCCCGATACTGGCCAAGGTTGGATTTCGTCTGGCCCCGGTTGACGTAGATATAAGCAGTGTCGGGCTCCAGTCGAAGGGCCTGATCATAGTCGGCGAAGGCTCCCTCGTAGTCACCAAGTATGGATTTGGCTCCTCCTCGAGAAACATAAGCGTTGACTCTGTCGGGCTCCAGTCGCAGAGCGTGATTAAAGTCAGCGATCGCTTCCCGATACTGACCTAGAATCTTCTTGGCAATACCTCGGTTAACGTAAGTGTGGGCGGCATCGGGCTCCAGCCTCAGAGCCTGATCAAAGTCGGCGATCGCCTCCCGGTATCGACCGCGCTCGAAATTGGCCATACCCCGGTTGTAGTGGCTGTGGGTGTCATAACTCCGCGTCCAAACGGCGGCGGCGGCAATTGCCGCGATAATTGACACGGCAACCGCTACTTCCCAGAGCCATTGCTTGGGCGCGTGCGTCGCTGTCATCGCTGTCCTCCCCGCTGGATGAAAGTCGTCTGCTCGGCATTGGTCGGTCTGCCGGCGCTGGTAGCCTGACGCCTCTATACGTTCATCCAGAAAAGCGGCCGCGCTGCTTCGCGGCCAACCCCATCATAAGCTTCCAACCACTGACCCGTGCAGATCATTCCCACTCGATCGTGGCCGGGGGCTTGCTCGAAACATCATAAACGACCCGGTTGACGCCGTCTACCTCATTGACGATGCCGCTGCTGACCCGCGCCAGCAGGTCGTAGGGCAACTGCGCCCAGTCCGCTGTCATGAAGTCGTCGGTCGTGACCGCACGCAGGGCGATCACGTTGGCATAGGTGCGCCCGTCGCCCATCACGCCGACCGTTTGCACAGGCAGCAGCACGGCGAAGACCTGGCTCGTCTGGCGGTAGAGGCCCGCGGCCCGCAGTTCCTGGAGGAAGATGCGGTCGGCTTGGCGCAGCATCTCCAGGCGCTCCCACGTTACCTCACCCAGGATACGGATGCCCAGCCCCGGCCCCGGAAACGGGTGGCGCCAGACGATCTCCTCGGGCAGGCCCAGCTCCTCGCCGATGCGGCGCACCTCATCCTTGAACAGCATTCGCAGCGGTTCGATCAGCTCGAAGGTCATATCCTCCGGCAGGCCGCCCACATTGTGGTGCGTCTTGATCGTGCGTGCGTTCGCGGAATCCTCATTGCTGGCCGACTCGATCACGTCGGGGTAGAGCGTGCCCTGCGCCAGAAACACCTTGGGCGAGGATTGAGCGGAGTCATCTCTCTCCTCACCCCTCTTTATGCTCTCCTGCAACAACCGTTCGGTCTCCTCCTCAAAGACGCGCACGAAGCGTGCGCCGATCCGCTTGCGCTTTTCCTCCGGCTCGGTCACGCCCGCCAGATCGTCCAGGAATGCCTCCTTGGCGTCCACGGCGACCAGCCGCATGCCCTGGTGCCGCTCGAAGGTGTCCACCACCTGCTCGGCTTCGCCCGCGCGCAAGAGGCCGTGATCGACAAAGATGCAGGTCAGCCGCTCCCCGACGGCGCGGTGGACAAGCGTGGCCGCCACTGCGCTGTCCACGCCGCCGCTGAGTCCGCAGATCACGCGACCATCCGGCCCAACCTGCGTCCGGATCCCGGCGACGCTCTCCTCGATGAATTGGCCCGACGTCCAGTCACCCGTGCAGCCGCAGATCCGGAGGACGAAGTTCTGCAGCAGCGCAAAACCGTTCGGTGTATGCACAACCTCCGGGTGAAACTGGAGTCCGTAGAGCGAGCGGGCTTCGTCGGCGATGGCCGCGCACGGTGAATTCCCGCTGCGCGCTACCGTTTCAAAACCGGCCGGCAGCCGCTCCACACGGTCGCCGTGGCTCATCCATACCTGCTGGTGCCGCGGCTGTCCGCCAAAGAAACGGGTCTCTCCCGTCACCTCGATCTCGGCCGGGCCGTACTCGCGCTTGGCGCTCGGCGCTACGTGGCCGCCCAGCGCATGGGCCAGCAACTGCAGCCCGTAGCAGATGCCCAGCACCGGCACGCTGCTCTCCAGCACAATGTCCGGCAGCGCGGGCGCGCCGGCTTCATAGACGCTGGCCGGACCGCCCGAAAGGATGATGCCCTTCAGGTTGACCTGCGGCAGGCGCTCTGCCGCCCGGTCCCACGAGATCATCTCAGCGTAGACATTGGCCTCCCGCACGCGGCGGCAGATCAACTGGCTGTATTGGCTGCCGTAGTCGAGCACGGCGATGGTGTCATGTTGCATGGTTAATGCATTGTATTATGGATAATGAAAAGAGAACTGTTCACGCCTATCTTACCCACCCGCCACCACCTCAGCCAAATGACCTCCGAGATTGGCATGTTTCATGCGGTTCGCCGCTTCAGCACTCTTGGAATCGTACAATGGCCTGTCGCCATCACACAGAGTCTCATAAATCCCCACGCAATATAGAATTGAGCTTGCCGTATGAGCGCTCTTGCGCCACCATGGTTAACGCATACACAACGGGCTATCGAAAGGAGCTCCCATGAAACTCGCAAACAAAGTCGCGCTGGTCACTGGCGGAGCACGCGGTCTGGGCCGCGCCTATGTCCTGCATCTGGCCAAGTTGGGCGCAGATGTGGTGATCAACGACGTGGACCTGAACGCGGCCCAGGAGTATGACGAGGAACTCACGGCCGAATCGGTGGCCGCGGAGGTGGAGGCGCTGGGCCGGCGCGGCCTGGGCATCGAGGCCGACGTGACCGACAAGGCCGCGGTGGAGGCGATGATGCAGGAGATTATCGAGGCATTCGGGCAGATCGATATCCTCGTGAACAACGCCGGCGGTATGCTCCATGCGCCACCCAACAATAGTGCGGCCACGGCGCCGCCCGACCACTACCAGTACATCATGGACATCAACCTGACCGGCACGATCTTCTGCTGCCAGGCCGCTGCACCCTACATGCAGGCCGCTCGCAGCGGCAGAATCGTCAACACGGCGTCCCAGGCCGGCATCTGGAGCGGCCGCATCGGCGGCGGTATGGCCTACAAGGTCGCCAAGGCCGGCGTGATCCATTACACGCGCGTCCTCGCCGCGGAACTGGGGCCGCACAATATCCATGTCAACTGTATCGCGCCTGGATTTACACTTTCCTCGCGGGCCGTGGCCGGCGGACGCAACACACCGGAGGTGCGCGACCGGCTGCTTAAGGATATCCCTCTTGGCCGCCTGGGCGTGCCGGAAGACTGCGCCAAAGTTGTCGAATTCCTGGTCACCGACCTCTCCGACTACGTCACCGGACAGTGTATTCCCGTCTGCGGCGGCTACGTCGCTTTCTGAGCCGCAGCGGGAATGCCCCAACTTCGCGCGCCACTTGACAATGTCCGGGAAAGGGGATTAGATGGGGCTGGCGGCGACCCCTGTTGCCAGTCGCCAGCACAGGTTTCGGCCGCGAACTGCCGGCCACCGATGCTGCTACCCACCGGGAAAAAAAATGCGAAAGGTGAGACTATGCGATTCGATCTTCTGATCAAGGGCGGCGAAGTGGTTGACCCCGGCGGCGGGAAGAGCGGCCGCCTGGACGTGGCGATCAAGCGCAACCGCATTGCTGCGGTCGAGGCGGACATTCCGGCCGAGACGGCTTTTCGCGTCGTGGACGCCGGCGGCCAGTACGTAACGCCCGGGCTTGTCGATCTGCATACGCACGTCAACTACGGCTGCGGCTTCTACGGCATCCGCCCCGACCCGATCGCGGCCCGCAGCGGGGTGACGACCTGGCTCGACGTGGGCTCGTCCGGCGGATACAACTTCACCGGCTTCCGGCAGTTCATAATCGAGAACTCCCACGCGCGCATCTATGCCCTGCTCAACATTTCGTCGATCGGGCTGACCGCGCAGACGTGGGAACTGGCCAACCCCGGCTACTGCGACGTCGATCTCTGCTGCCAGATCATCGACCTGAACCGGGACGTGCTGCTGGGCGTCAAGGCGCGAATCGACCAGCTCACCACCAGCGGTCAGGGCCTCGCTCCCCTGCACAAAGCCCGTGAAGCGGCGGACCGCTGCGAGCTGCCGCTGATGACCCATATCGGCATGGGGCCGCCGGGGATCGACGGTGTGATGGATCTGATGCGGCCCGGCGATATCCTCACCCACTGCTTCACCGGCGGCACAATGCGCATTGTCGAGGATTCAGGCGACCTGCGCGAGACGGTCAAGCGCGCCTGGGATGCCGGCCTGGTGCTGGATATCGGTCACGGTGCGGGGTCGTTCTCATTCAAGACCGCGGAGGCGCTAATGGCGCAGGGCTACCGGCCGGACGTCATCTCTTCCGACATCCACCAGATGAGCGTCAGCGGCCCGATGTTCGACATGCCCACCTGCCTGAGCAAATTCATGACGCTGGGCATGAGTTTTTCCGAAGTGGTCCACGCCGCCACCGAACGGCCTGCGGCCGTGTTGGGGCTGGAGAAGGAGATCGGCACGCTGCGGCCCGGCGCGCTGGCCGACGTGGCGCTGTTCGAAATCGTCGAGGGCGACTTCATGTTCTACGATGTCTTCATGAACCCGCGTCCCGGAAAGCAGCTGGTCCGCAACACGCTGACGATCATCAATGGCCGCGAGATGGCCCACCAGTCCGACGATCCGCTCATGCCCTGGATCGAGCTTTCCGAAGGCCAGCAGGCGTTGATCGCCGAGGGTCATACGCCGTCGGTGATGGCCGCCGGTTGCAGGCACTGATTTGGCCTGAAATGAACGCCCACATCCATATTTCACGATCACAGATTGACAGGTTCTGTCGTCGCTGGCAGGTCTCTGAGCTGGCTCTCTTTGGCTCCATTGTGCGTGAGGACTTCGGCCCCGACAGCGATGTGGACGTGCTGGTCCAATTTCAGCCGCAGGCACGACACACGCTCCTCGATATGGCGCGCATGGAGGCAGAATTGCGTCAGATATTCGGTCGAGACGTGGACCTTGTGGAGCGTTCAGCGATCGAACAGAGTCGAAACCATTTCCGTCGCAAGGCGATTTTGCAATCGACGGAGTCAATCCATGCCGCGTGACGATGAGCAGTCGCGCATCTTCAATCCGCTACCAATTTGAGGAGAAAAAATGTCCGCACAGATTCCCGATACACACATTGACCTGCTGACCGGCCCCGTTTTCGCCGTCCTGACGACCGTCTCCGCCTCCGGCGCGCCGGAAAACACGATCGTCTGGTGCTCGTGGGACGGCACGCACGTCCTCGTCAATACGGCCGAAGGGCGCCGCAAACCGCAAAACGTTCGCGCCAATCCCAAAGTGGCCCTGACGGCCTTGGACCCGGAAGACGCATACCGCTGGATCGATGTGCGCGGTATCGTCGAGGAGATCGTGCCCGACCCGGACTACGCCAACATCAATGCCCATACCAAGGTCTACGCGGGAGCCGACGAATACTACGGCAGCGTCATGCCTGCCTCTATGAAAGGGACGGAGGAGCGGGTAATCTTCAAGATCAAGCCGCAGCGGGTTGTGACTTTCCCGCCCACTTAACCTGCAGCGGCTGGGGGCCGGTTACGGCGGGTGTAATCCAATGTGGGGGTGAGCAAGGGCACCCACAAGGGGTGCCCCTACGGGCAGATGGAGGAGGCTGCGCAGCCTGTCAGGTCCAGGACCATGATCGCCATTTCGATCCCTCGCTCGGTCCGTGCGCCGGTCCGTCGAAAGCGGTGACGCAGATAGAACCGTTCGGCGTGGGCCGTTTCCAGGATGATCTGCCGGCAGCCCTCCTGACGCGCGATGCTGATGGAACGGTCCAGCAAGCGCACGCCAAATCCCTGATTCTGGCAGCCGGGAGCGACCGCCAGCGTCGTGATACACAGCACGCGTCCGTCCGGCCGGTGGCTCGCCTGCGGGTCCTCATCCAGTACAGGTTCGCGCAGTTCGGCCCATTTCTCGGAAGTCAGATAGCCGGCTATGAAGGGGCGCCCGTCGTCGCGCTGCCCCTCCAGCACCGCGCAGCCCTGCGGGAATGTCAACAGGCGGCTGCGGATGATATCCGGCTCCTCCTGCGCGCCGTACGCGCCGAAGATCTCCTGGTCCAGCGCCACGATGGCGGGCCAGTCCTCCAGCGCGGCTGGCCGCATCTTGTAATGCTCGGTCATGTCTGGTGAGAGTTGCCGCAGATCCCTAACCGGCCGCTATTGGGCGGGGCCATCGCTATCCGGTGAGATGTGGTCCTTGCGGGGATTGATCGCGACGGTGCGGAATTCGCGAACCAGCTCGATCAGCCCTTCCACCGCGGCCTCTAGAAACTGCTCCCCTTTTTCACGTGTGGCAGCGGTGGCATCTCCCAGCACGCCGCTGTCGGTCAACGAGCTCCAGTAGGGCCACAGGTTGGCGACGGAGCCGTCCTCGCGTTTGCCCATCAGCAGATCGGTCTGGAAGCTCGGCGACAGCGGCGAACGCTCATCGACCGCCTTGTCCATCTGCACCAGCTCTTCGGCCAGCGCCAGATAGAGGGCAGTCTCGTACTCTCCGGCGTGGGAGGTGCCGCCAAAGTCCGAAGAGCGGATCGCATTCCCCTCCTGCCTGCCTTTACGCACGCCCCAGTGGTTGACCGATGCACACAGGGTCTTGCCTTCGGTTTCGAGCACGGTCAGACGGGCGGCCATCTCCACCGGCGCGGTGTTGCTGCCGTGCCCGTTCACTATCAGTATGCGCTTGAAGCCGTGGTGGGCGAGGCTGACGCAGACATCGCGCACGTAGTTGATAAAGGTGTCCCAGCGAATCGTGATCGTGCCGGGGAAATCCATGTGGTGGGGGCTGTACCCGTGGCTAACCGGCGGAATCAGCACGGCTTCATCCGGAATGCGCGCCACCGCCCGTTCGCAGATTCCCGTGCAGAGCCGCACGTCGGTATCGATGGGCAGGTGGTAGCCGTGATCCTCGTACGTGGCAACCGGCAGCACCGCCACCTTGCCGGAGTAGGCCGCCTCGCGACAGGCAGACCAGGTCATCTCTGCATAGCGGTAGGTCGTCATTCTCAATCTCCTCGTAACTACTGAGCCATGTTCTGTGTGTGTTCTATGTGATCTGTGTGCGGTCTGTCTGGGCGGAATGGACTGTCAGTATTTCTGTAGCGGGCTCGGGATGGTCATAGCGGTGAACGTTGGGTATGTATGGGAGTTGCCCCGCCTGGCTTGCCTGCGCCGGCACATACTCTGAGTGTGCCAAGACGCGGGGTGGGGGGGTGGAAGCCCGGCCGCCGCGGGACGACAACTTCATATTACCCACACACTCTCTGCGGTGCGGACAGAAGGGGGGGCGTTGGGGGGGGGGGGCCCCCCCCCAAAGGGGGGGCCGAAATGGCCC
>JAPPKT010000568.1 GCA_028819675.1 Caldilineaceae bacterium
TGGTGTAGTAGCCGAAGCGGCGGATCATGTCGATGCGCAGCTTTTCGGTGGTGGGGTATTCCGGATGGCCCTCGAAAAGTTCCAGCATGCGCGGCACCATATCGATGCCCCGCCACTGGACCTGGGTGTACCAGGTCTGGTGGTTGATGCCGGCGCAGATGATATCGACCTCATCGCGGTGCACCGATTCACCGGCCGCGATCAGGCCCTCCCGTTTGGCCCACTCCTCGATGCAGCGGGTGATCTGCCAGTGGCCGCCCTGCACACCGTGGCAGAGGCCGACCGTGCGCACGCCGCCATACTGGTTGCAGGCCCAGACGTTCATGGCCATCGGATTGGAATAGTTGAGGAAGAGGGCATCGGGCTTGGCCACGGCGCGGATGTCGGTGCAGACGTCGAGCAGGGCGGGGATGGTGCGCTGGCCGTACATGATGCCGCCGGCGCAGATGGTGTCGCCGACGCACTGGTCGATGCCGTATTTGAGGGGGATGTCGATATCGAGTTGGAAAGCGTCGAGCCCGCCCTGGCGCACGACCGAGATCACGTAGTCGGCGTCGGTGATGGCTTCGCGGCGGTCGGTTGTGGGCGTTATGGTGGCGGGCAGCCCGTTGGCGTCGATGTCCCGCTGCGCCAGCTGCATCACCATGTCGAGATTGCCGGCGTTGATGTCCATAAAGGCGAAGTGGGTGCCGGCCAGCTCGGGCACGGCGAGAATGTCGTGCATCAGCTTGCGGGTGAAGCCGATCGAACCGGCCCCGATCATTGCGATTTTTATCGGCATGAAGTGGTTTTCCTTATGGCCTGGCACGCTGCCTGGTGCCTGTCGCCCGGCCCGGGTTGCGCGAAGACGTTGAAGGGTGCGGATTTCTTGCAGTGCGCTCTGCTATCAGTGCACTCCAATATACGACAATTGAAGGGCGCGGGTTGCTGACAGTGCGCCCTGTAATCAGTGCATTCCATTATACGACAATTGAAGGGAACCCCCACAGAGGAAAGGCATCCTGGCGAGGAGGTATTGTTCAATAGTCTGGGGCTAGACGATAGGGGGACAGGGAAACGAGGAGCGGTCCTCTCTGCTCCCCGTCTGTGCCAAGTGTCAGCGTGTAAAGAGGTTGCGCCGCACATAGCGGCCGTCGTCGGAGGCGAGGAAGGCCAGGGCCTCGCCGACGCCTTCGGGGTCTCCCAAGTGGGAGCGGGCGTCTTCGAGATCGAACGCCTGGCCCTGGGCCTCTGCCGACTCGCGCATCTGCCGCAGTTTCAGTTCGGTCTCGATGCCGCCGGGGCAGACGACGTTGACGCGGATGCCCTTGTCCCGCAGATGGTTTTCCAGCGTCATGCCCATGCCATTGACCGCGCCCTTGCTGGTGCCGTAGGCGATCGAAGAGCTGGCGCCGGTGACGCCCGCTCCCGAGCCGACCAATAGAACCACACCCTTTCCGCTGGCCTCAAGCAGTGGGTAGGCCTCCTTGACGCAGAGGAAGACGCCGCGCACGTTGACCGCGATCACGTCGTCGAAGACGTCGACAGGGAAGGCGTCGGGCATCAGATTGGGGCCCCGCAGAACGCCGGCAGAGCAGATGAGGACGTCGAGGCGGCCGTGGCGCTCTTTCACCTGGCCGAAGACCCGCTGCGCGTCCTCGTGGCAGCGCACGTCGAGCCTGTCATAGCAGGCCTTGTGGCCTTCGGCCTGCAGAGACGCGGCGAGCGCCTCGCCGGTTTCGTCCTTGATGTCGGTGATGATCACTTCAGCCCCGCGCTGGGCGCACAACTGCGCGGCCGCGCCGCCGATGCCCTGTGCGCCGCCGGTAATGAGGATGATCTTGTTTTCAACGTTTGCCGCGGTCAATGTCATGGTCGGTTGCCTGTACAGGTTGTGAATGGATGGTGGTGTGTCTGAAGAGGAAACGGGAGGAGAAGCCGGAGACTGACTTCCCCTTCCGGGATTTCTCGGTCCTCGCTAGTCCATGCTCAGGCTGGCGCTGCCGGAAGAATCGGCATTGAACTCCATTGTAACAGAGCGTCCGCCGTCGCTGAAGATCACCTGGGCGTATTCGTCGGGGCTGGCCGGCTGGCCGGTGGGGCGCCGGTAGTCGCCCAGGAGGAGCTCCCGGTAGGCCTTGTAATCTGCGACCGCGGCGCGGTAGCGCTCGAAATCGGCGGCGGGCGCCTCCCACAGTTTTCCGCTGTAGCCGAAGCCGCCGGCGGCGTGGGAGAGGTAGTCGTAGGTGGTGAAGTCATGGCGCTGCTGGCAGATGTTGGTGTTGGCGTAGTTGCCGGGCAGGACTGTGTTCAGGCCGTGCTGCAGGGCGCGGATAATCGCCGAGTGGGTGGTGTGATCGTTCATCCAGAAGCTGTGGCCGCGGCGGACGGTGCCCAACTCGATGCGATGGCCGCCGCTGGCGCACTGTTCGATGAAGAGTTCCGGGCAGGCCTCCAGAATGTCGTCCAGCACCTGGTAGAGGCCCTGCACGTGCTGGATCTGGCGCCAGCCGATCTCGCCGGCCGGCACGCCCTCTTCCCAGTTCGAGCGCGGGTCCTGGTTATAGTCCCAGCGAATCCAGCGCACGCCCCACTCCTCGTAGGCGCGCACGATCCGGTCCAGCCACCACTGGCGCACCTCGGGCAGGCCCAGGTTGATGAGGGCGAAATCGGGGTGCTGAAAGGGGAAGGCGGGCAGCATGACCGGCGGCCGTTCGGGCGTCTCCCAGAACCAGTCCGGATGGTCGCGGTAGATTTCGCTGTCCTTGTTGGCCCACTCCGGCTCGAACCAGGTGCCGTATTTCAGCCCCTTGGCGCGCACGTAATCGGCGAAGGGTGCGATACCGTTGGGAAATTTTTTGGGATCGCCCTCGCTCCAGTTGCCGATGCCGTCGCGGAAGTCGCCGGCGAACCAGCCGCCGTCCACGCAGAAGTACTCAAGGCCGGCCGCGGCGGAAGCGTCGACCGCGGGCCTGAGACTCTGGTCGGAGTAGTCGTTGGAGAATGCGAACCAGTGATTGAAGGTGGCCGGGGGCAGGACCTCTTCGCCGCCCAGGGAGGGCATGACATGGCGGCGGATGTGGCGGCGGAGGGCGTTGCCGCCGTCATCGAGGTCGCCGTCGAAGGCTGTGAGGAGGACACGCGGAAGCGGCAGAGACTGGCCCGGTTGCAGATGCAGCGCCAGGCCCCAGAGACCGGCCTGCAGGCGCACCGGCCAGGGTGTATCGGGGTCGTTGACCTCGCGCGTCTCCTGCGTCAGGCTCATGCGCCAGAGGCCGGACCATTCGAGAAAGAGCGCAATGCCCTGGCTGCGGAACTCTTCACAGATGATGGCGCAGGGCAGATGACCGTCGGAAGGACGGCCGCCTTCGCCCGCCATGATGGCCAGGGGGGCATAGACCTGCGGCGTCTTCAGCAGCTGGCGGTCGACGATGGCAAAGTCGTGGGGTGGGAAGAAGTTGGCCAGAAACTGCACGCCGTTCACCTGGCGGACCCAGGGCTCGCCGAAGGCCGGCTGGAGCAGAAGGTCCAGATCCCAGGTGAGACATTCGCTCAGGTTTTGCAGCGGCCGGCTGCCCCGGTTGGTGAGCGTGCCCCAGCATTCGACGGCGCGGGTGTCGGCGAAGAAGCGCATGTGCCACTGGACTTCGGCGCCGTCGCCGGTACGGGCAGTCAGAACGTGCTCTGAATTACCGGCGCTCTCTATCCCGGCCACATGCCAGGCCTCGGGCGCGATGCCGGTGATGCCAAAGGGGACGGCCGTCCCGTCTGCGGCGATATTGGGGAGTTGCAGCTGCTCGCGCAGGATCTGAAACCAGTTGCTCATGTTCAACTCCTTATGACGGCTATTGCTGCCGCCGCTGTCGGCGCGGCGGCAATAGCCTGAATCGTGGCTGGGGCGGGGAGAAAGTAAGGAGAAGGAAGGGGTGAGAATCCTTTACCCACCCCTCCGTATATGTGGATTACCACTCGTAACCGGTGTCTTCGCGGAATCTCTGCACCCTGTCGGTCAGGTCTTCGTCCAGGCGGGCGGCCAGATCTTCGACGCCGATTGCGCCAAGGGAAAGCTCCTCCAGCGCCGGCCAGAAGACGTCGTCCATGGCGTATTTGGTGCCGACCGGCCCGATCCAGACCCAGTCCTGCACGGTCGCCAGGGCCGGCTGCAGGAACTTGGCCTCGTCGCTGGAGTACCACTCATGGTCGAGCAGCGAGAAGACGCAGGGCAGCGAGTGCTGCGATTGCAGCCACTGGATCATGACGCCATCGTCGTTGAGGTAGTCGATGAAGTCGAGCGCGTCCTCCGGATTTTCGCTGGCGGCGTTCACGTTGAGGCCCCAGCCGCCTTCGCCGACGACGACGGGGTCGGCGCCATCAATGCCGGGGCGCATGGTAAAGCCGAAGTTGCCTTCGGGGAAGGCGGTGGCGGCGAAGGGGATGTAATCGATCCAGATGCCGCCCATGGCCATGCGCCCTTCGGCCAGGCCGTTAAAGACGGCGGGCAGATCGGGCGAATCGACCTCGTGGGTGAAGATGGGGTCGTGGAACAGCTCGGTGAGGGCGCGGATCCCCTCGGGCGTATTGACGCTCCACACGCCGGTCTCCTCATCCAAGTAAGTGCCGCCCTGCTCGTAGATGGCGCCGCACAGATACTGGATGTTGTGATAGTTGCGCATGGAGAGGCCGGCGACGTTGATGATGCCGTCGTCATCGGTTTGCGTCAACGACTTGGCGTCCTGCCAGACGTCATCCCAGTGGGTGTAGGTCAGGGGCGGGTCCATGCCGGCCTCCTGCCACAGATCGAGGTTGGTGATGAAGCCGATGCCCGGTGTGTTGTTGTGAAGCGGGATGCCGTAGACATCGCCCTGGTAGGTGTAGTAGTCCATCACGGCTGAGAAGAAGCGGTCCTTGATGGTGCCCATACCGCCGAGCGTTTCGGTGAGGGGCAGCAGCGTGTTGGTCGCCATGAAAGAGGCGGCTGCGGCGCCGTGGATGGAGAGGAGGTCGCCGGCCGTGCCAGCGCTGAGGCCGGAGGCGTAGGTGGTCCACGGGTCGGTCTTGGGCTCGACGGTGACGTTGCGCTCGTCGTTGGCCTCGTTGTACTGGTCGGCCAGCATATTCCAGGCATTGTCGTGCGGCGGGTAGCTCATCGACCATAGGCTCAGTTCGGTCATGGCCATGTCCGGGGCGGCCTCTCCGCCGCCGTCGGCTGCAGGCGCGGCCGGCGCGGCCGCGCAGGCGGCTAGGAGCGAGGCAGTTCCGACGCCGGCGGACAACTGGAGCATTTGGCGGCGCGTCATTTGGTTCTGGTTCATCGTTTTCTCCTCTGCTACTGATGTGTTGAAAAGACCGTTTCCAATGCAGGTTACTTCACGAACTGTCAGAGAATAGGCGAAGCGCAGAGAACAGGCTCCCTGCCCGTCAGTATTTCAGCCCCGTTAGCGTGACCCCGCGCACGAAGCGGGCCTGGAAGAATGAATAGAAGACGACCACGGGAACGACGGTGATGACCGCGCCGGTGAGGAAGAGATCGTAGCGCGGCCGGCTGGACCATCCCAACAGATAGGCGAGGCCGAGGGGCAGCGTTCTCATCTTCTCCTCATAGATGATCACCAGGGGCCAGAGGTAGGAGTCCCAGTTGGCCAGAAAGCTGAAGATGGCGAGCGCGCTGAGGGCGGAGACCGAGAGCGGCAGGACGATGTGGCGGTAGATCCACCAGTTGGATGCGCCGTCGATGCGCCCGGCGTCGAGGAGCTCCGAGGGTAGGCCCTCCATGAACTGCCGCAGCAGGAAGATACCGAAGGCGCTGACGCAGACGGGGATGATGAGGGCCTGATAGGTGTCGGCCCAGCCCAGCCTGCTGACCAGCCGGAAGAGCGGCAGCAGGGTCACGGCGGGCGGCACCATCAGGGTGCTGAGTATGATGGTGAAGATGACCTCTTTGGCGGGAAAGTCGAACTTGGCGAAGACGAAGCCGGCGATCGAGCTGCTGAAGAGGATGAGCAGCACGGACGGCAAAGCGACGACGATGCTGTTGATGAAGAAGCGGCCGAATGCCTGTTCGCGCAGGATGAGGGCGTAGCTGCCAAAAGTGGGGGCCTCGGGCAGGAAGGTGGGCGGCTTGGCGATGATCTCCGACGCCGATTTGAAGGAGGCGAGGACCATCCACATCATGGCGCCGAAGGCGATGAACGCGAAGATCACGAGAACCAGGTGGGTGATAAGGGAAACCAACTGCTCGCGCAGGCGTATACGGGCATCGGCCCCCACTGCTCGGTCGAGGCTGACCTCGGTCATGGCAATCGCCTCTCCGCTCGAACTGTCAACGTTCTCCTCGCTTCATGTGGGTCTGCCCGCTCAGTCGTAGAGAGAACGGAACAGGCGCAGCTGCAGTACGGTAACGACGAGAATCACGGCGAACATCAGGAAGGATATGGCACAGGCATAGCCCATGCGGTAGTTGTTGGCGCCCAGTCCGTAGTTGTAGACGAGAATGCTGGGCATAAGCGTGCTGTCGGCCGGGCCGCCGCCGGTCATCACCTGCACCATGGTAAAGTGCTGGACGCCGTCGATGACGATCAGGACCAGGACGAGCACGAGTGGATTCTTCAGCAGGGGGAGGGTGACGCGCCAGAGGGTCTGCAGGCGGGTGGCGCCGTCGACGCGGGCGGCCTCGTAGTAGTCCTGCGGAATATCGAGCAGCCCGGCGAGGAAGATGACGGCGGCGTAGCCGTATGTCTTCCAGACGTCGGCGATGGCGACGCTGTAGATGGCCTGGGCGGTGCTGCGGATGAAACTCTGGGGTGGGATCTCGACGAGGCTGAGCAGGTAGTTGATCAAGCCGAGGCGGGGGTCGTAGAGCCAGAGGAAGAGCATGGCGACGGCGACCTGGGAGATGACGACGGGCATGAAGATGAAGAAGAGGTAGAGATTGCGCCCGCGGCGCAGACGCTCCAGAAGGAGCGCAAGCCCGAGCGAGAGCAAGATGTTCAGGACCCCCTTGGTGAGGACGAACTGGACGACATTGCGCATCGACGCCAGGAAACGGCGGTCATCCAACAGGGAGATGTAGTTATCGAGACCGACGAACCTGGCCCTGCTGGGGTCAAGGCTGTGGGTGTTGGTCAGGCTGGCGTAGAGTGCGTAGAGGATGGGGCCGAAGGAGAAGATGCTGAACCAGAGCAGGATGGGGACGAGGACGGCGAGAATGAAGCCGTACCTGTTCAGGAACCTGGCCCATCGCCTCTCTCTGAGGTTGGTTGCTGCCATGGTGAGGGGTTCTCGCGCGGTTTGGTGCGGGCTGGTTGCCGCCGCCTCTGGCTTCCCGTAGGTTGGACTTGTGCAGGAAATCTTGTATACCGGAATTAAGGGTCAATTCTGCACGAGTCAGGGGGGTCTGTCAACCGTGGGAATTTACGACCGGGTGCTGTCTGAATCAGGATTTACTGGATTTCAGGGAATAACAGGATTGCCGGCGAGCAGTTGATGGCTGTTCAGCAGATCCATTTCGCGGCGGTTAAAAGGGTTGGTTGCACCGGTTCAGGGATCCTGGACAGAGCGGGGACACAATGTGCTAGTCGCGGGCACAGAAGTCGTGATAGAATGGCGCCACGTCAAGTGCGTTGCGCGCAGCCGCAGTGCCGAAGGAGGCAGCATGAAGTCCGAAGAAGCCTTGCGCGACAGTTCCCAAACCCAGACAAATTCATCCCAGACGGCCAGGACAAGCGTATCTGAGCCCGCAAGCTTGTCCACGCGGGTGGAATCTCCTGCACAGTCCAGCCCGCCCATCAATCCCTTTGCCCCCGACGATGGCCGCTACGTCACCAAGGAAGAGTACTGGGCCAGGTGGTATGAAAACCCCTACCCGGACATTGACGTAAGCTACGAATGGAACAACGGCAGACTGGAGGCCAAACCCTTGCCGAACGAGCCGCAACTCGACCTCTACAATTGGTTTCTCGATCTGCTGCGCCACTTTATCAGTACAAACCCTATTGCAAAGTTGATTAATCTGGAGACCGGCATTGTCCTGACGATAGAGGACCCTGCAGAGCCGTCCGGGCAGCGCGAGGCGGTGCGCAAGCCGGACATCGGCGTAATCCTGAACAGTAACCCGGTGCCGTGGGGAGGCGTTGACCGGCGTCATTTTGACGGGGTCTGCGATATGGTTGTGGAGGCGGTCTCCGATTCCACGCTCGCAGAAGTTCTGAGAGATACGGAGGAGAAGAGGCGGGACTATGCGCTGGCCGGGGTGAAGGAGTACTACATTCTGGATCCCGGCGGCGAGCATATGCGCTTCTACCGGCTCATCGGTGGGGGACGTTACGAGGAGATTCAGCCGGATGCCGAGGGCGTAATCGGTTCGGATGTGTTGCCAGGGTTGCAGTTTCGGTTGGAGGATCTGGCGCGGCAGCCGAAGGGGGATGAGTTGGCTCTGAACGATGTGTATTCCGGGTATGTGATGCCGAATTATCAGGTCGCCGTCACCAAGTCTGAAGCAGAAGCGCA
>JAPPKT010000353.1 GCA_028819675.1 Caldilineaceae bacterium
CCCCCCTTGGGGGGGGGCCCCCCCCCCCCCAACGCCCCCTCTCCTGTCCGCGCCGCATAGAGTGTGTGGCTAATTTCACCTTGTCGTCCCGCGGCCGCCGGGCTTCCCCCCCAACCCCGCGTCCCGGCAGATTCCGAGTATGTGCCAGCGCAGGCAAGCCAGGCGAGGCAACTCCCATATATTCCCAAAATTCACCGCAATGACCATTGCGAGCTCGCTACCGAAACACTGACGGTACATTCCGCCGAGACAGAACACACACACAACAAATGGCTCAGTTGTTGCCAATGAAAAAAGTGAAACGAAAAACTGTGCCCCGACCATAGGCAATCTACTCGGACATACTGCAGATGAAACGTTGGCGCTTCAAATGTCCTTTGCCTCAGTGTGCCTACGCGAGCCAGCCAAGGCAGTTGCTATTCTGGCGAATGCCTGCATCTTCCAGGTCAGGCAAACGTCGACGAATATTGGCCGATGTCAGCACGACCGAGAATACCCAAAACTGAGAACTGGATGGACGGGACTTTCAGTCTCTCTATAGAGTTGGTGCTTAAAGGCAGGCCCACTACCGTGGAGCCTGCCTGGGCAAGGTGAAGTATGGTTAAAACCGATCAGTGGGTATGACGCGACAAGACACAGCAGCCGCAAAGTCTTGCCTATGCAGACTGTTCTGCAGTGTCACTCTTGGCAAGATGCCGGCCCACAGGAAAGAGGAGCAAAGGAACAGAGATGTCGATAAATATCCACAGCCATTGGAGACTCATCTCTGGTTCGAGCAAACGCGAACCGATCCAGTTCCACAGCAGGGCGTGAATAAGGATGATTCCCCCATACAGCGTTAAATTCGCCTCGAAGTACTCCTTTGTTAGGCCACCAACCTGGGAATTGTCGACATCCAGTTTTCTCCTGAATCCAACATAGATGGTAATGAGCGTGCCAGCAGCGACAAATGGATCAAAGATTGTCCAGACAAGCGCGCCGAATCCCTCGGACATCGGGTCGTACAACTGAATGGCGACAAACTGGATCCAGAACACAACGGCGAAAACCTGCATGGCGATTCCCACAATTCTCTTCACGACGAAATCCCTCCTCTATCACGGACATTTTGCTGAGTGTCCGTTTCGCATTCCCGGTTCCCCTCCGGTTCTCGCCATCTCGTCACAGTCCTCCCTGAACTGAGAGTGCAGAATCCCCTTCTGTTTCCTTTCACAACGCTTCGGTTCTGGTGAGACGCCTGCCTGCCGAGAACA
Organism: Caldilineaceae bacterium; assembly: GCA_028819675.1. The sequence continues at coordinate 1,254 of JAPPKT010000353.1, forward strand.
AGAGAAGCGGGAGCGTGAGGTCGATAAGGATCCACAACCACTGAAAGCTCACCAGTGGGTACGACCATCGCGATCCAATCCAGTTCCACAGGAGCGCGGCAAGCAATGCCACACCCCCGTAAAGTGCGATGTTCGCTTCGATGTATTCCCGGGACAGGCCTTCCTCTGCCAGACTGTCACTCTCTGTCTTCCGGCGCAATGCAACCCAAATGGTGATGAGTATCGCAATAACCATCAGAGGGTCGAGAACAGACCAAATCTGAAACCCAACGCCTTCCTGAGCAGGGTCGTAGAATAGGATGGCCAGGAATTGGACCCAGACCACAACGGCCAAAACCTTTAAGAAGTTTCCCATAATCTTGTTCACGACAGAGTTTCTCCTTTTACAATCTCCAAATGCCGCATTTGCATCCGGCACTTTTCCAACGATTCGTCCCCTGACCCTTAGCATACACTTCCTTACGGATCAGATTTAAGACCACATCTGCAGCCCGCCCCATCCTGACAAGAACAGCGATCACAGCAATAACGCAGCACGGTTCACCGGCCGGAAGCTAGGCCGTGAGCTGCAAACCACGACGCGCTATGTCCCGCAGGAGTCTCTGCAAGGGTCTCCAAATCGCGAGTCTTCGCAAAGCGCGTCTGCCAGGCGCGCCTCTCCATGGGAATACCAACACTCCCACCGGGAGATATGGGGGACCAAGAATCGGGTAGAGCAGTCTGTGTCAGGCGGGGACTGCCTTTGCACCTGGGGGACAATCAGGCAGGGGAATGGAAAAGAATTGGTCAGACTGTCAGGCGTTTGGACATTCCTTGGAAACGAGTCTCTATCAGCCAGCCATTGTCGTTCGCGGCGCCGAGACGCTGGCCCCTGTCCAGGCCCTGGCAGAAAATCGGAGAAGGCGCCTGGTCAGGCCAAACAGAACTGCCAAACTGCGCAAAGCCCAAGGTCGGAACTGAGATACGTCCAGCCTTCACTACTCCAGAGTAACGATACCGAGAGGCGTCTCTAGCCTTGCCCGCATCTCCGGTGCATCGCCGGCGGACACCAGAATGTCGATGTGAAGCGCCGACAACATCGGCTGCACCTCGGCAGGCCGGGGATGGAACAGAGAAAGTTCGAGTAGCCGCACACCCTGCGCCGAAGTCGTAGATGGGTGCGGAGTTTCCTCTCCCCACTCGATCAGAAACGGCACAATCCCATCGCCTGGCGGTGGCCACCCTTCCTGGGTCTCCGGTCGTTTGGTCGTACGCCAGCTCAACCGCGCACCGTCCGGTCGAACGCGCCCGCCCTCTACCACCACGCCCGGATCATAACCAGCAGCCTGCGAAGCGCTCGCTACCTCTTCCAGTGAGGGGGCCAGTACAGCCCATGTCACCAACCGGGGAATCTTTAGCCAGTCCAATCCGAAGGCCAACGGCCGCTCCCCCTGCTGGTGTGATTGCTCCGGGTCCGGCGCAATGATCTCCAGATAACAGGAGCCGCTCAGGGCCAGCAGCGCATTGTGCGTTCCATTGGGATGTTTGCCTCCGGCAGAAGGGCGTACACCGAAGCGCTCAGCCAGGTCTCCTACCGCCTCCTCAAGATCCGGCGCGGCATATACGAGATGATCGGGTGAGAGAGCCATAATTGTTCTGTGGAACTGCCTCCTGGTATCCTGTCCGCCCACCGTATTGTATAATGCACGGGATTGCCACCCGCAAAGGTAAACTGGCAATTCACAATCCAGGGGCAATGTGCGCTGCATTTTAGCTTACCCAAAGAATCGGCCAAAATGGCCAAATCGTTTAACAGGAGAAATGATGAGCGCTGTACCGCAGAAACCAAGCGAAATCGATATCTTTCTCTTTGATCTGCGAGGATATCTTCTGGTCAAGAACGCCCTCACCGAACAAGAGATCGCCGACTGCAATGCCGAGATCGACGCCGTCCTGCCTCTGGAGGTAGGACAGTGGGCGGGATACGTTCACGGCCACCAGTACGGAAGCGCCGACGGCCTCAACCTGCAGCAGATCTATGAAGCCGGTCCCGGATTCGAGAACCTGATCGATCATCCGTCCTGGCTCGAAAAGGTCAAATACTTTGTGGGAGGGGAAGGCTCGTTCGACTTTCACCACGGGCCTCTGTTTATCGATGAAAACTTTGCCAACCTGCGCGGCCCCGGCGAGGCCATCGGCATCCACTCAGGGGGGCATCACATCAGCAAGCGCAACCAGTTCAGGTTTCACAACGGACACTTCATGAACGGCCAGGTGAATGTTCTCGTTGCCCTCACCGATATCGGGCCTGGCGACGGTGGCACTATGGTGATCCCCGGCAGCCACAAGTCCAACTTTCCACCACCCGAATACGACGCCCACAGCATCGGGCTGGGCGGTTCGGCCGACGCCATCATCGGCGCAGAGGAAATCTACATGGACGCGGGCGACGCCCTCTTATTCGTGGATACGATCTGCCACGGCTCTGCCCGCCGCTCGGTCCGGGGCGACCGCCGGGTTGTCGTCTACCGTTACGGACCGTCCTGGGGCATCTTCAGATTCGGCTACCGGCCGTCTCCGGATCTGCTTGAACGGCTTACGCCTGCTCGACGCGAAATCGTCTGGCCCCACGAGGTGATGGAGCGATCGCCGCAGAAGTAACCGCTCCGGTTCACCTCATGCGCGCAGGGACCTGCCACATATCAAGATTGTCTCCAAGCGCCTCCTTGACAGGCTCGGTCGCCGAAGACAGCTGATTCAAGACCGCCTCGTCCAGCGTCAACCCTAGCGAAGGCAGGTTCCGCCGGACCTCCTCGGCATTCCGTGCCCCAACCAGCAAGGATGTGATGCCAGTCTGCTGCCGCGCCCAAGCCAGACACACCGCTGCCATTGCTTCGCCAAGACCCTCTGCTATCTTGCGGATTTCCGCGACTGCCGCAAATAGCTCCTCCTCAAGACCGGGCTCGCCGTGCTCCGAGAATCTTCGCTCACTGGAATAGTGGCGCGTTCGCGCCAGCCCTTCGGGTACGTCGTCAGCGCTGGCATAGCGTCCCGTAAGAACGCCCTGCGCCAGCGGACTATAGCAGATGACGCCGATCCCGTTTTCTCGACAAAGTGGCAGAACCGACCTTTCAATGACACGCCACACGAGACTGTAAGGCATCTGGTCCGAAACACACCTTCCCGTCGCGATCATTTCAGACAGGTCCTGCTGGGCAAAATTGCACACTCCGTATGACCTGATCTTACCTGTATCCTGTAGCGCGTCGAGCGCGCCGACCGTTTCCGCAAGCGGCACCTCCCAGTTCGGCCAGTGAATCTGGTACAGGTCGATATAGTCTGTCTGAAGCGCCCGCAGGCTGCGTTCGCAAGCTTCATTCAATGCCTCCGGAACCAGGTTGCCCGCGCTCACTTTGGTTGCAATAACTGCCCTGTCGCGCCTACCCTTCAGTCCGCGGCCCAGCACCTCCTCAGAGTGAACATATCCTTCCGCTGTGTCGAAGAAGTTAATGCCCGCGTCCAGAGCCGCGTGGACCGCCGCGATCGAGTCGTCATCCTCCTGTTTGCCCCAGAACTCGCCGCCCGTAAACGGCCAGCACCCCAGCGCAATCGGCGACACCTGAATGTCATCCCGTCTACCCAACCCTCTGTACTCCATCGAAATTTACCTCCCTTCCATAGATTTTTGCTGGGGTTACGCTACCGTAAGGCCGTGGCTTTTGCAAGGTGACATTTCGTGGTAATCTCTAGGACAAATCCACGTCAGCAAACCCGGAAAGAACAGCCAATCCAAACTATGCCAAGCATCCGCAGCCAGATCTTTAAACTCTATTTTCGCGCTCGCAACAGCCGCCTCCCTCTCGACCGCCCTATCCTTGACCAGCGTGAAACCTTGGACCGTCGCGGGCAACGGCTTCTACCCATGGCAGACGGGATGTTGGCATCACCCGTCGACGCATTCGACGTGCCCTCCGAATGGATCGATCTACAAGATACGCGGTCCGACACAGCCTTCCTCTATCTGCACGGAGGCGGCTACTTCATCGGCTCCTGCCAGTCCCATCGCGGCTTCGTCTCACATATTGCCAAGGCTTCCCGCTGCCGTACCTTACTTCCTGAATACCGCCTTGCCCCGGAACACCGGTTTCCTGCCGGCCTTCTGGACGCCCGCGCCTCGTACAGGTTTCTTCTGGCTCAGGGCTACTCGCCCGACCGCATAATTGTTGGAGGAGAATCGTCTGGCGGAGGACTCGCCTTGGCGCTCTTACAAACTTTGCGGGATGAAGGGCTGCCGATGCCGGCCGGCGCAGTTCTCCTATCTCCCTGGACCGATCTGTTGGGCACCGGACACAGTGTACACTCTCTCGCCCGAAAAGATCCGTGGCTGCGTCCTGCCGGCATTCCAATTGTAGCGAATAGATACCGTGGGAGCGTCCCGGCTGATCATCCACTTGTTTCGCCGCTTTATGCTGATCTGAAGGGACTCCCCCCTATTCTGATTCACGCCGGAAATGATGAAATCCTGCGCGACGATTCAACCCGATTGGAGGCTAGAGCAAGAGCAGCCGGTGTTGAAGTTACCGCCAAGATCTGGATGGGAATGTGGCACGCCTTCCACGCATTCTATCCTTGGGTGCCCGAAGCAAAGCAGGCGCACAGAGAGATTGGCGAATGGGTCGCAATGACAATTGAGACTGAATCGCAGGCAGCCCTAGAGAGAGCTAATGATTCGATCAGCCGACGTTCGAACCGACTCCGAAGTGCGCAGCTGGGAAGCGCGCCTCAATCGAGAGCGCCCGCAACGGAGGGAAGTAGCCGCCTGGATTACCAGCCAGATCAGCGCCGCCTCAGCCGGCACGCCGCGGGTCGTTGAACTGGCCTGCGGAGCCGGCTTTCTGGCTGAACTCCTCAAAGCGCAGCTGTCAGGCCTTCGCTACTGCGGCTTCGATCTCTCGCCCCACCTGCTCGAATACGCACTTCGCAGGCTCGACGAATCTCCGCAAGAAAAGGGCAACGCCAGGTCGATGCACTTTCGCCGCGCCAACCTCGTAAGCGATGACTGGACCGCACCACTCGTCGAAATGGGCTGGGCCGGCAAAGTCGACGCCGTCGTATCAATCCAGGCCCTACATGACCTGGGCGATCTTGCGCAACAGAAACAGGTCTTGCAACAGGCGCGTAGTCTCCTGCGCGAAGGCGGAATTCTGGCCTACGGCGACCTCCTCTACGACGCCAAAAGCCCGCATCCAAGCCGCTACTGCGTAGAGGAGCACGAAGAAATGCTGCACGCTTGCGGCTTTTCCACCCCTGGCAGTTCCCCTTCTGACAGTGGCCGTCAAAACTCCGGTTCCCGCAGTTTCGCCGCTGCTGTCTACGGCGAATTCGGTACTTTTGTATGCTGCAGATGAGTCCTGTCACCGGCGTATCCGGCAATTGCCAGCAGAATGAAGCCGCAGGTCTGGCGCCCGGTGCCCTGTTTCCCTACTATGGCCGCGGCGAACATCTCAAGGCCAAACACGTCGGGACGACCATGGTATCCGGGAGGAGGCTGGAGTCCTGGGCCCTCGGACTCGTCCCGGCTGAGGCCAGCGCGACCATCTTGGACGCCGGGTGTGGCTGGGGGAGATTCACCTGGCCTCTCATCGAAGAGTTCGGAGTGGATTCGACCGGAATAACCTGTGCCGATAGCTCGCTGGGAATGCTGGAAACCGCTGCCGCCGAAGCGAAACAACGGCGGCACCGTCCCAAATTCGTTACCGCCGACATTCAGGCCCTGCCCTTCCCCCCTGGCTACTTCACAGGCGCGATGGCCAACCACGTGCTCTACCATCTACCGCACATTCCCGACGGCGTACGCGAATTGGCACGGGTCGTGAACAAGGATGGCTGGCTCCTAGCAACAACCAATAGCGACGACATCAGCGTACCCGTACTTGAGTTCCACTATGCCGCCCTCGACGAACTCGGTATCGCCTACGAAACCGAGGCCCGGTCGCCCTTTTCCATGGAGAACGGGGGCAAATCTCTTGGCGAGGGTTTCGCAGACGTTGATCAGGTCTACTTTGAGGATGAAGTACGCTACGTCACTGCGGAAGATTTCCTGTCGAGCTACAAAACAATAGGCCGCTACCGCAACCTGCTCGAACGGGCGGATATCGAGTCCGGCAAGAAAAGGCAACTGCCGGTCCTCGTGTATCAACAGGCCAGCGAAGTTATTCTTAGGAGAGGAGAACTGCGCTCACCTGTTCGCATGGGAGCATTTGTCTGCAGAGGGCCGAAACAATGAGAAAGTGGGCCGGCTGCCCGGTCTGTTCCAAGGAACGGGGAAGCCTCCCTGAGGCGGCGAACCAAAAGCTGGAGAATCCTAGATGACAACCCTCAATCCGGAAAGTGATGTAGCCAAACTGATGGCGAAGCCTTCGAAGGCCGGTACGGTGGAATGGATAGGTCTGCGTGCCGAGCGCCGCGGTCCCCTGCAATCCGTGACGGAGGCCGAAGCCGTACCCGGCTCTGGGCTGGAAGGCGACCACTTCCACGGCCAGGGCAGTGGCGTCCGTCAGGTGACATTGATCCAGGGGGAGCACCTCGACGCCGTCGGGGCTTTCCTCCAGAAACCCTCGGCCGACCCCGCGCTGGCACGGCGCAACATCGTCGTACGCGGCATCAACCTGTTCAGCCTGCAGGACCGTAGGTTCAGAATAGGCGACGCCATTCTTGAACATTCCGGACCCTGCCACCCTTGCAGCCGCATGGAGGAAAACTTCGGGCCGGGCGGATACGGCGCCATGCGAGGCCACGGAGGCATCACCGCCCGAGTCATTGAGGGCGGCACAATCCGCGTCGGCGACGAAGTTAACAAGCTCCTTCTGGGCGAGGAGTTGGAGGAAGGCGCCTAACCGCAGGACGAAACCAGAGGGGAAAACACTGCCCGTAGGCTGTTGGCCTCGTCCTCGGGGTTCTGATAGGCTCTCGCTGTCCTGAGACTATTCTCCGTTATTTTGGAGAAAGCCCCGGGCTGGGAGGCCAGGTCCCGCAGAACCGACTCAAGCCTTCGACCGAGTTCAGGCACATTTCCATTTTCGACGAGAATGCAGTTTTGACCCGGCCCTTCAGACCTCATGAATGCGCCGCCTCCGATTCCGCTGAAGCCGACCACCAGGCAGCCGCAGGCCATCGCTTCCAGGACCG
>JAPPKT010000098.1 GCA_028819675.1 Caldilineaceae bacterium
ACCGCCCAGAACTGCAGTGGTCAGTGGTTAGTGGTCAGTGGTCAGAGGAGGCGCTTCACCTACTTCAGGGTCGAAAGCGGACTGGACATGGCTCCGTTGCTACCCGAGGTACAGGAAAGTTCACGCCCATATTGGGACGCACCCGCCCCGACTTCCCGGTTGAGCATATCTGATATAGCTGATAGAATGTGGACGCGTCAAGGCGTAATCGTTCACTGACGAAAAATGTTCAGTCAAGTTCCGTCCAATGTACGCCAGAGCAATGCCGACGCCGCCCTGACCCAGTACGCCCGGATCCGTCCGGAAGGATTTGGTTATTTGCGCGTGGTCGCCCAGATGGGGCGGATGCGGGCGATCCCAGCGCTGCTTACGCCTGTCCTATGGGGTGCGGCCGCGGCTCGCTGGCAGTTTGGGGACATCAGCCTCTGGTGGGCAGCTGTGCTGGTGCTGACTTACGCTGCGCTGGCTCTGTCCTGCAACTACCTCGGCGCGTATGTAGACTACAAACGCCAGATTGGGCGCGAAGGGCAGCACCCTACGGGGGCAAGCGTGCGGCATGCGACAAGGCCGTCCCCAGGGTGGCCCTTTGACGGCTTTGACTGGATGCAACAGGGCCTTCTGCGGCCGGCAACATTTCTCAGCCTTGGCCTGATGTCCGGGACGATCTATGGGCTTGCGGCGCTCTGGCTCGGGATTTTCACCGGCTGGCCGGTCTGGTTTTTCGCGCTGATCAGCGGGTTGATGTGCAGTGTGTCACTGTGGTCTGCCGTCCGCTTCGCCCGCAGATTCTGGTGGATCGGCGACCTTGCCTATTGGTTGGGCCTGGGTGTCATCCCACTGCTGGGGACCTACTTTGCTCTGACAGGGACGATCACTCGCGTCGTCCTGCTGCTTGCATTCGCTCCGGCGACGTTCGCGTGGCTGGCATATCAGTCCTACGGCTTCTATAGTTGGCATCGAGACTGGCGTCTGCGCAGGCGCACGCTGGCCGTTGTATTCGGGCCCGAACGGGGCCTGGACGTCGCCGCGATAGTTTCCATTGCCGGATTTATCGCTCTGATTCTGCTGATGGCATCCGGTGCTGTGCCCGTGTGGACGATTCTCGTTCTTGGCGCCTTCCCGCTTTTCCTGCGGGCATTCGCGCGGGCACGCGTATGGCCCTTCTCACGACAGGCCGGGATCGGCACTGTTGAAAACGCCATCAACGCGGTGATACTGGCGGGATTGCTGTGGCTTGTGCCGATGTGGCTCATCTGATCCCGGTTCGAGTTTGCCCTCCACAGGCCGTCAAATCAGCCCGCGGCGAGCCGGTTTGGCGGTAGGCACATTCGCATCGCTATTTCAAGGCCGGGCCAGTCACCAACAGGCGGCGTCGAGGTAACGTCAATCCGGGGGGCGTGACACTGCGGTCCTTCCAGCAGATTGACCGATACGTTCCGATTAGCTTGCAGATTCGATCCATGGCAGAACTAACCCGCAAAGAGTTCTATGACTTAGCCGACCAGTGCCGGGAACGCGCGCTGGAACTGGCCCACTTTGACCAGAACAGGGTCAACCGCAATCAGTGCCGGCGTTTCAACTTGTGGCTGGCACGTTTGAAGACCTACGATCAGCTGGCTCCGGGCGTGCAGGACATCAGCGCGGCCCGCCCCATCACCCGGTATGATCTGATGGCGGCGGCGGTTGTGCTCTGGCTCGTTTCGCTGTTTCTGCTGCGCGAGCAGCTCGGCGTAGGCGGAAACAGGATTCTGGCGTTCGGCGCCTGGGGTTTGGTGATTCTGCTCTACTTCTTGCCGGAATCACTCTATGCGACAACGGTCGAACTGTTGGAAGCAAAGGTCCTGCGCGTGGTGGAAGCGCTGGAAGAGCTGTTGCTTTCGCAGGAGATGGAGGTGACGGAGGCGGTATTTTTCAAGATCAAGGAGAACCTCAACACCGCCCGTCGCGAGCTGCGCCAGCAGATACACCTTGCCCACCGGCGTTGAGCGCCAGTTATTTCCCCAAGCACAGTCTGCAGTCTCTCCTTTTGCTCAATTACGGGGTTCCCAGCAAGTGCCAGCTAAGAGTACCCGCATCCGACCCAGGATGCCGGCGGCCTTCTTGTCCGGTTGGACAGTTTTGCCGCTGTGTTCGGGCAGTTGCGAGTGCGTTACTCGATCGGATGGACCTGCTATGCCCCGCTGACAGGCACATTTCGTATGGCGTCCTGCCTGGCCACTATTCTTGGTTTCGCTTGGGAAAATAGTACGTCCACACTGGCATACCGTTCTCCTGGCACCAATGTTCGCGGTGCGTGGGCCGATAGGGCCCGACGCTGCCGGCCAGCTCCGGGCGGTGGTCGCCGAAGGCAGGGTGATGGGCGAGCAGATGGCGCACCAGTTCTCCGTACTGTTGCACGTCGGTCTTCAGGTGCAGGTGACCGCCCGGACGCAACTTTGCCGCCAGCAGATCGACAAACGGAGGCGAGAACAGCCGCTTGACCTTGTGCTGTGCCTTCCACCAGGGGTCGGGGAAAAGGACGTGGACGACGTCGACGCGTAGATCGGGAATCGCCAACTGCAGGCCCACTCTGGCGTCGTCGTCGCTCAGCCACAGGTTGTCCAGTTCCTGGTTCTCCAGGCGGCGAAGCGCCAGGCGAACTGCCTTAGTCTTAACTTCAAAGCCGACGAACAGTCGCTCAGGTATGCGGGTCGAGCGGTCCAGAAGGAAGTCACCGCGACCGAAACCGATCTCAATTTCGAGCGGGCGTGGCCTGGCGATTTGACGGCGGAAACGCTCGCCATTGGCGACGCGGGGATCGTCAAGGGCCAGGGCGCGCACAATAGACCGGTCCATCGCCCAGGAAGGCAGGATGTCGGAATTGGGTCGCCGCCGGGGATCGCCGCCGATGAGGCCTTTGCCGGCCTGCCAGTCGGCGTAGTGCCTTGCTCGTTGCTGGGGCGTCAACTCCTCCCAGGAGAAGTCCATCCGGCCCTGGGAAAAGGAGGTGGGACTGTAGTCGAGAGAAGCCCTGCTGCTTTCGGTCACCGCGTTCGAGTGATGTTTGAGGCCGGCCGACGGTAGGCGGAGACGAATCAGCGACCCGTACCGATCATGCGAGTTTTCGCTGTATTGTATCCCGCACGATGTCGGCGTCGGGGGGCAGATAGACCGGCGGGTTGGCCAGATCGCTTTCCACCTCCGCCAGCGTGCCCTCGTGGTAGCCGATCTTAAAGGGCGTGAATTTCAACCCGTGGGCGGTGCTGACAACGATCACGCGCTGGTGGCTCTGCACGACCTCCCGTTGCAGGAGCTTGAACAGCGCGGCCAGAGCGGTCCCGGTATGGGGACAGGTGTACATACCGGTGGCGTCGGCCATGGCTGAGGCCGCGGCCATTTCGTGTTCGTTTACCTGCTCGACGATACCGTCGGTCTCCTGAATGGCCTGCACCGCTTTCTCGTAGCTGACGGGATCCCCGATCTGGATGGCGGAAGCCAGGGTCGATTGGGCATCCACGCTCACTTTGCGGCTGAATCCGTTCAAATAGCTGAGATAGAAGGGGTTGGCCTTGGCGGCCTGGGCCGCGACCAGGCGAGGCAGGCGGTCGATAACGCCCAGATCCCGCATCAGCTTCAGCCCCTTGTAGATGGCGCTGATATTGCCCAGATTGCCAACGGGAATGATGATCCAGTCCGGAACTTCCCAGTCGAACTGCTGCACGATTTCGATGCCGACCGTTTTCTGGCCCTCGATGCGCAGCGAGTTCATTGAGTTGGCCAGGTAGATAGAGGTGTCGGGGCTGTCGCCGTCATGGGTGATCTCGCGAATGACGCGCATACAGCCGTCGAAATCTGTGTCGAGGGCCAGTACGAAGGCGCCATTAGCGATGGGTTGAATCAACTGCGCGGGGCTGACCTTGCCTTCGGGCAGAAAGATGACGGCGGGGATGCCGGCGGCGGCGGCGTAGGCGGCCAGCGCGGCGCTGGTATCACCGGTGCTGGCGCAGGCCACGGCCCTGACCGGTACACCCTCGTCCCGCATCTGCTTGACAGCGCTGACGAGAACAGTCATGCCCAGGTCCTTGAAGCTGCCTGTGTGGCTGTTTCCGCACAGCTTTACCCACAGATCGGAGAGACCAATCTGCTGGCCCAGCCGCTCGGCCCAGAAGAGGTTGGAGTTGCCTTCGTACATGCTGACCACGTTGTCGTCAGAGATGGTCGGCATGATCCACTCCTTCTTGCCCCACACGCCGCTGCCATAGGGCCATTCGGTGGTTCCGACGCGGCCGTCGAAGAGCTGCTTCCAGTCAGCGGCGGAGCGCTCACGCAGGGCGTCAATGTCGTGCTCTACTTCCAGAAGGCCGCCGCACCGCGGACAGGTATAGATTACTTCAAATATCGAATATTTACCGGTGCAGCCCCGAAAACAGCGAAAGTGGGCATTGTACTCGGTCATTTCTTTTCACCACAGCGCCGGCGCACTCTCGCGCACGCTCGGCAACGAATACACACTCTCCCCGCGCTTACAGTGAAAGAGGAGCGATTGAATTTCGGCTAATACTGGAACACGTTTCTTGCACTATCTGAATGTTCACCTGCCAGATGCAGGGCGAAAAAATGCCGTTGTCAGGGCGGCGAGCCGCCGTTCCACAGCAGGCGCAGCCATAATTCTTGTATAGCACAGATGATCAGTGCAAACAACAGCCTCGGGCCGCGCGCAGGCCCCCAACGCAGCCTGCCGGGCCGAGACAGGATCATTTCAACCGTTTGCTGAACTCGGCGGTCAGTGCGGGGACGGTCTTGAACAGATCGTCGACGATGCCATACTTGGCGCGCTGAAATATGGGGGCGTCCGCGTCCTTGTTGATGGCGACGATGATCTTGCTGTTCCCCATGCCGGCCAGGTGTTGGATGGCGCCGGAGATGCCACAGGCGATATAGAGGTCCGGCCTGACCGTCTTGCCGGTCTGCCCCACCTGGTGCTTATAGGGGATATAGCCGGCGTCGACAGCTGCCCGGCTGGCGCCGAGGGCTGCGCCCATCGTGCTGGCCAGTTCGCCAACCAACTCGAAGCCCTTCTGCGGGTCCTCGGCCACGCCGCGGCCGCCTGAAACGATGATGTGGGCATCGGTCAGGCTGATTTCGCCGGCATCGGCGGCGCGGAAATCGCTGATCTTCAGGCGAATATCATCTTCATTTGCTTCAACATTCAGATTCTCCACTTCAGCGGTCGCGTCGGCTGGCGCCGGCATAGGAAAGGAGCGCGGGCGAACGCTGGCGACCGCCAGCGGACTCTCGAAATGTATCCTGGCCTGAATGTTGCCCGAATAGATGGTGCGGCCGGCGACCAGTCTGCCGTCTTCCACCCACAGATCGGTTGCATTTGCGGCGATGCCGGCGTTGCGGCGGCAGGCTACCGTCGCGGCCAGCACGCCCCCGCGAATTGAGGCGTTGGTAAGGAATGCGACCGCGCCGGTGCGCTCTACCGCCTGTTCGGCGATTGCGGCATAGGGTTGCAGCCGAAAGTGGGCCAGGTTGGATGCGGTCGCGGCAACCACCAGGTCGGCCCCGTAAGAAACAGCCTGCTGCGCCGCCTTGCCGACGTCGTTGCCGATCAGAAGGGCGGCGACGCCGGCGCCCAACTCCCGACCCAGCTCTTTCGCCTTGGCCAGAAGCTCCCAACAGTTGGACACTGCCTGTCCGTCATTCTGTTCAATCCAGACGAGAATCGCCATCGTCATCCCTTTCTGCAGCAAGACGTGCGGCAGGATAGAGGGCAGATTGCCTCTGCTGCTTCATCCAGCGCCATTCTATATGACTCTTTCAGCCATCAGCGCATCGGCCAGCTGAGCGGCCTTTTCCTCGACACTGGCGCCTTCAAAGATACGCACCTGTACGTCCTCCGGCTCCGGCTTGTTCAGATCGGTCCAGCGGGTCGTGTTTGAAGGACCAACATCCAGATCGTCCCGCCCCAGGATGGGTATCGTGACGCGGCTGGCTTTGCGGATACCCATAAAGCTGGGATAGCGCGGCTCGTTAATCTCTTTGGCCACACTGATCACAACCGGCAGAGGTACCTCGACCGTCTCCTGCCCTCCTTCGAAAACCTGTTCCGCGATCAGTGTGCCATCGACAATATCAACGATCCGGGTTACGTTGACCAGCAGATCCCAGCCGAGCTTGCAGGCGACACCGGCGTAGATGACGCCACTGTTGCCGTCCACGCTCATCTTGCCGGCCAGCACGAGCTCCACATCCTCCCCGCTGCCCACCTTCTTGACTGCGGCGGCCAGGGCCTCGGCGGTTGCCCACTCGTCTCCCCCGTCTATGACGCTTTCATCGATGTGCACGGCGCCATCCACGCCCATGGCCAGCGCGTGCTTCAGGGCGTCGATCTCGCCATCGCGGCCCAGGGAGATCGCGACCGTTTCGCAGCCGAACCTGTCGGAAAGGTCGATCGCCTCCTCCACCGCAAACTCATCCCAGGGGTTGATGACCATCGTCGCCTGCAGTACGCCCGATTCCGCCTCGGCCACCGTGACCTTGGGCAACTCGGCGGTATCCGGTGTCTGCTTGATAAGCACTGCTACGTTCACGCGGCGCTCCTTTCTGTGAACCTTAAACCGGCCTCCCTGCCTCCAGAGCGTATAGACCCTGATTGGCCAAGCCGATTGCCCGGGCGCGTTCTATTGCCAGGTGTCCGGGTCGTAGGCCGGCATGGGACAGCGCAGAGGACGGTCCTCGCGCATGCCCAAGGTGTATGCGGCCTGCATCAGCGTGTGGATCTGGCTGGTACCCTCGTAGATCACTGCGCTCTTTGTGTTGCGCAGGTGACGTTCCACATTGTACTCGTCGGAATACCCGTAGGCGCCATGGACCTGGACGGCGTTGTCGGCGGCGCGGCGGGCAGCTTCGGTGCAGAACCACTTGGCCATGCTTGTCTCCCGCGTATTGCGGACGCCCTGGTTCTTGAGGGTACCGGCCTTCCAGACCAACAGCTCGCCGATGTCGAGGTCCTGCTGCATGTGGGCGATCATCTGCTGGACGAGCTGGTGTTCAGCGATCGGTTTGCCGAAGGTCCGGCGCTGCAGGGCATATTTGACCGACTCGTCGATGCAGGCGCGAATGATGCCCACCGATCCGGCTGCGACGCCGAAGCGAGCGTTGTCCAGGCAGCTCATCGCGATCTTAAAGCCTTCGCCCTCCTCACCCAGCCGGTGACCGGCAGGCACGCGCACGTCCTGCATATTGATCCAGCCGGTATTGCTGGCCCGAACGCCCATTTTGCCTTCAAGCGTGCCGGTGGTGAGGCCTTTCCAGCCGCGCTCCAGGATGAAGGCGGAGATGCCGCGCGCGCCCTGGTCCGGCTGCGTTTTGGCGAAAACGAGGAACCGGTCGGCCACGTCCGCCAGCGTAATCCACATCTTCTCGCCGGTGAGGACGTATTCCTCTCCCTGACGAACGGCGCGACTCTGGAGCGACGCAACATCCGACCCTGCGCCCGGTTCGGTCAGGCCAAAACAGGCGATCTGGTCGCCGCAGGCAAGGCCGGGCAAAAAGGTCTCCTTCTGCTCTTCCGTCCCCCACTGAAATATCGGCAGGGCGTGCAGCGCGAGATGGACCGCGACCGTCTCGCGCACTGACGAATCCCCGTATTCCAGCGCTTCGGACACGATGCCCAAGGAGAGAAAGTCCATCCCGGCGCCGCCATAGCGGGCGGGCAGACAGATGCCAAGAAAGCCGAGCTGGGCCATCTTGGGCAGCAGTTCGAAAGGGAAAGTGTGTTTGCGATCGTGCTCAGCAATGATCGGCATGACCTCATTGCGGGTGAAGTCATAGGCCATCTTGCGGACCAGATTGTGCTCTTCCGTGTATAGCAACTCGGTTGCAAAAGCCATCCGATTGGTCCTTTCCCGACTGCCGGCAGAGGCGTAAGCCGCGGACTGCGAATGCAGGTTTCCACGATGTGTCGAAGAAAAAGGCGGAGACGCCTTTGTCTCCGCCGAAGAAGAGGATTACCCCTCTTCGGCGCGCCCAACAGCGGCGCGCCAAATTAAAAATAATAAGGCGTTCAGTATAGCAATAGTTCGAGAACTTTCAAAACAGAGGGCGCGCATTGGGGGCATCCCAGATTTGGGGTGGGAACAGTCTGGCGGGGAATCAGTGCCAGCGGTGGCTGGCGTTGTTTACCGTCTTTGGGCGAGACGCAGTGCAGGCGCCAGGCCTGGCCGTACGGTGGAGTCCGTCAGTTGGGGAGGGTGCGAGGGCAGGCACAAGGCCGGCACCTACGGGGATCTGATGGGACTGGCGGGACGTGGTCTGGCTGGACACCTTCGATTAGGCACCCGTCACCAATATCGACACCCGGTCGATGAGGCATGTTGTTGGGGGGGGCGTTGCGGGGGGGG